>QNCB01000009.1 GCA_003644335.1 Planctomycetota bacterium
ATTATCGTAAAAAACAAAGTTTACCATGAAGTTTTTTGTTTTTTCTTTCGTGTTTTTCGCCGTTTTAAATATCTGTGTCTATCTGTGTTTATCCGTGGTTCTTGTTTTTGTGTGAACGGTTACGACTAACAAATAGCCTGTAGCTTTTTGAGAATCAAATGCTGACACGCATCGCTAATTTTCTTGACTCGATGAAGCGTTTACGGGAATATCAGCCGGGCTTGGTGATAAGTGTTTGATGAGTTTTTTTGGAGATATGGCATGACTGACACGCAGCATGACGAATCGGCCAGCGGGATTCTCGTCGTGGACGATAATGAGCAGAACCTGGAGTTGATAGTAGCGTATCTGGACGGCCTGGGCTGCGAGGTAGCGACCGCTTGCGACGGCGTTGACGCGCTGGAGAAGGTGCAGCAGAGCGTCCCCGACCTTGTCCTGCTGGATATAATGATGCCGCGGATGAGCGGCTTCGAAGCCTGCCGCAAACTCAAGAGCGACCCGCAAACGCGAGACGTCCCGGTTATCATGGTTACCGCTCTGAACGAAATGGACGATATCGAACGTGGCGTCGAGAGCGGAGCGGACGACTTTATCACCAAGCCTGTCAACCGGATCGAACTGGTTACACGCGTCAAAAGCCTGCTGAGAGTGCGACACCTGAAAAACGAACTCGACCGCACACTGGCCTACCTGAAGGAAGTAGACAAAAATCCACAACCAAGACCAATGTAGCAATTCTGACTCTTGGAACCAACATGAACGATACGCAAAATGATATGCTGAATATGTCGGTGCGAAATTTCGTCTCCGCTACCGCAGCTAAGACCCCAACGCCGGGCGGCGGGAGCGTAGCGGGGCTTGTCGGCGGCCTGGCTACAGCACTGGGCGCGATGGCGCTGAACTTTACGCGAGGCAAGAAAAAATTCGCCGACCATGCCCAGCTACACGAGAAACTCGCAGCCAGGCTTGCCCGGGCAGAGGCGATGTTCCTGGATATGATAGCTGACGACATGGAAGCGTATGGCATGTATCGCGAAGCTGCTGCCCTGGCCGACGGGCCTGAAAAACAGGCTGCCTCCGCCCTGGCCCTGGCTGCCGCTATCGACGTGCCCCGGCAGATGTCTAAGTTGGCATTGGCTGTGCTGGGCGACCTGCGAGAGCTGGCCTGCTGTTGCAACAAATATCTCGTGAGCGACCTCATAGCTGGAGCTGTGCTTGCCTCAGCGACAGCTGCGCTGTGCGACCTGAACGTGCAGGTCAACACGCCAAGTTTGGACGACAAGCAAGCGGCAGTTGATATCAGACAGGCCAGCCTAGCTGACCGCCAGGCTGCAGCGAACATCGCAGCTGATATCGAGGAGCAAACGAAAGGCCTGTTGGGATAAGCGGAAACCATGGCTAAAGATTTCAAAATATCCCGACCCGAGGGCGTCTGCAGCAAGTGCGACGAGTCGCTTGCCCCGGGCGAGGACATTGTCGCTCTGGTCAAAGCTGGAGAGGAGGAACTCATCCGCGAGGATTATCACCAGGCCTGCTGGGTCGAGCCTATGGAACAGCAAGCCTCTGCCAACCACGATGTGCTGGGGGTTTGGCGGACAAAAATTCCGCTCAAGCAAGAGAAGAAAAAACTGCTGATAGACGACGAGCTGCTGGTGAACTTTTTCGAGCGACTCGCAGGCCAGGTCGAGCCAGCCCGGGTAAACCTCCGCTACGTTTTAGCCCTTATCCTCATGCGGAAAAGGCTTGTGAAATATCTGGGCATGACTCGCCAGGCTGACGGGACGGAAGTTTGGCAGATGAAACTGCGAGGGCAAGAGGAACCTCGCGAAGTCATCGACCCGAAACTCGACGAGTTTATGATATCCCAGCTTAGTGCGTCGCTGGGCGAGATTATCCAGGGGGACTTCGAATGACCCCCCAAGCGAAAATCGCAGGGCTGTTGCTGGCTTTGGTTTTGCTGACAGCAATTGGCTGCGGGCCTGGGCATCCGCCTGTCGATACGCTCGTGTCCCAAAGTACCGTCATCGCGGAGTACAACGCAAACGCCGCCAAGGTGCCCAGGCTGTGGGCGCGGGCGCGGGTCATGCTGACCAGCAGGGAAAAGCCCAGCGATGTGGGTATCTCGTGGGGTTCGACCATGGATGACCCCAACGGACTGATGCTGCTGAAGAAAACCGCCGGGACAGGCCAGGCTGATTTCATACTGCAAATCAAAGAGCTGGGCAGCAGACTGGGGCAACTCGGCACAAACAACGCTGCGGGCGTCTACTACTTTTGGCTGAGCCTGGGCAAGCGGAAAATCTGTCGCTGGGGTTTACTGAAGTTGGCGGGAGCGCCGAAGCCCAGGCCAATGGCCCTGCCGATCGACCCGACGCAACTCCTAACCATCCTAAGCATATGTCAGCTGCCCACCAACCAAACACAGCTGCCGTTCGTAGGCCAACGCATCAGCTTCGACCCACCAGCCTACGTCCTGACATTCGTCGAGCGCCAGCCCGGTACAGGCCTATGCAAGTTTCGGCGGGAGGTCTACTTCCGTTGGAGCCAAACCAAGCCACGCCGGCCTTTCATGGTGAAAATTTTCGACGACCTGGGCTTGGCGGTGATGACAGCGACGATAAAAAACTATAAGCCTATCGTCAGCGAAGCGGGCGACAGCGAAAAATCCCCAGCCATGATGCCGACGGATATCAAACTGAAATGGCTGCGGACCGGCAGCGAGCTACACCTGGTGCTGTCGGATATGACGTCGCGCAAAAAATTCGACCCCGACGTGTTCCTGCTGAAACACGCTATTCCCCAATCTATGCGAGCTATCGCCCAGCCATGCGACGGGCCTGTAGCTGGGCCTGGGCAAAAGCAAAAATCCCTGCCCCTGTCCAGCCCGCCGGCAGGAGACCAACCCGAATGACCGTGTGCGAAATTAAATCTTGGTCTTACCATTGGGCATCGTGTGCGGGGATAAAATTGGTTGGTTATCCCAGGCAATTTCGGATTGAGCTAGTTTCGTGAAACAATCCGAAATCTGAAATCTGAAATAAATCTTATGCCGCAAAAATCTGTGCAAAACAATAGTTACGGAAAGCCATGAAAAAATCTCATACACAAAGAACCCGCCGGTACCACAACATATCAGCCCTGGCGATGTGTCTGGCCGTCGCTGTTACAGCGTCGTTGCCCAGAGCAGAGGCGACTGAAAAAGCCCCCGCGACCAGCCCCGCCAAGGACAACTTGCAGTTGGAAGAGCTTAGCGAACAACCGCGGTTTATCCCGGCTGGCAGCGACGATATGCTTTGGCTAGTGCGACGCAACCAGAGCGACTTTGACGTCCTGGCCCGGAAGTTGGGCGAGAAATGGCGTTGGGTCGAAAGGGCGATAACCCCCCCTGCCCCGCGCTGCCCGGTGGTTACAGGCAAGATTCTGCATGTGTTTTTCAACGGCGGGGCGCATGTTTGGTTTGACGTCTCTGGCGGAATGGCCATCGGGACGAACACGCCAGGGGACGTGTTGGCTGCCTGCCGAGCGACAAATTGGCCAGGCCAGGTCAGCCAAAGTTTGCTTGTAGCTATCGCGCAAAGCTCAAACAGCAAAGCGGACGCTGCGATAGGAATCTTCAGACTCGCAGCCTCGCAATGGACGAAAGTAGCCCAGCTTGGTGTAGCCAGCCAGGCCTGGGCGGAACAAAAAGCCGCGGTTCACCTGGCGGAGGTTGGCGGGAAAGTTTACCTGTTTCTCAGCCAGCCAGGCCAAGACAGCCTGGCCCGGTGGGACATTGCGACGGGTAGCTGGGAGAAGTTGCCCCGGGCATTCGCTGCGGTTTCACAGGCCAGGCCCGTCGGGATCCAGGCGGCGGGAAATCAGCTAATTGCCCTGGCGACCCTGCCGACAGGCCAGGTGAGGCTGATGACGTTTGACGAAAAGTCAAGGCAGTTCGCGTCGTTTCAAACTGTGAAATTGGACGACAAACCTGCCAGGCTTGGCGAGGAGGTGTTGTTCTCCGCTCTGGGCGATAGGCTGATTTTATGCTGGGAAAACAAGGGCAAAACGAATCTGGCAACGTGTAGCTTGACAGGCCAGGCCGGGCCTGCGGATGATATCCAACAGCTGATCGACAACATGCCCGAGCCTGAACTAGCCCAGCGGCTTCGCGAGTATGTCGTGCTGGGCATCGTGGCGGTGTTCATCATTATCACCTTCGCGCTGCGGCCAAAAGACGCCAGTGCGATGTTCTCGCTACCGACTACGATGAAGCCTGGCAACCTTATGAAGCGGGTCATCGCGTTTGGGCTGGACTTTACGCCGCTGGCGATTTTGGGCATGGCCTGCTTCGCTCCGGAGATGCTGAACAAACAGCCTGAGGAGCTGCGGGCGATGTTGCAGGCTCCCGAGCAAATCGAGACCACCGCCATCGTCTACGCTCAGCTGCTCACACTGGGGGTTTATATCGCGTATTGTATTGTCATGGAGCTGCGGTTCGGCGCGACGCTGGGCAAGATGGCACTGCGCCTGCGCGTGGTAGAGTCCGGCGGCACCAAGCCTGGCTTCCGGGCGGTGGCTTTGCGAAACATAACCAAAGCTATCGAGCTGCCCGTCCTGGCTGGGCACGAGATATGGTTCACCGCGATACTTTTCATGCTGCCAGTGATTACCCGCAACCGCCAACGCCTGGGTGACATGGTCGCGCGAACAGCTGTGATATCCGCCAAGACAACCCAAGCCAAACCAACCCCAACCGACACGCCACCAACTGAGAAACAGTAGCCGGGAATATAGCCCAGCCGCCCCCGGCTGGGAAGGTCGTGTAAAAAATACTGGAAATATAGCAAGCTCAACACAGCCGAGGGCGGCTGGGCTATATTTCCGAACAGTTTTGCAATGATTGGGGGTCTCGCAATGTATCGGGATGCTACATCGTTTTCTAGTCGCCTTGGACCGCTTGGCGGGCCAGGTCTACCAGTTCGTTTACTTTGAAAGGTTTGAAGAGCGTTTTGGCTTGGCCTGTTTGGCAGGCTTGGACGATGGAGTTGTTCGGGTCGTATCCGAAGCCTGTTACGAGTATGACGGGCGTCTCCGTGCCGTTGGTGCGGGCGGCAGCGAGGACTTCATATCCGCTGGCTCCGGGCATATTGACGTCTGTTACCACCAGGTCATATTGATGCTCAGCCATGTTGGCGATAGCTTCCACGCCATCGGGAGCCAGGTCTACAACGCAGCCACACGGAGCGAGTATGTCGTGAATCAGCTTGCGAATGATGGCTTCGTCGTCCGCGACGAGCACTCTCTTGCCCTCGAGTACCCGGTCGGTTCGCGGGGACTCGGCTTGGGTCGTTGCTGGCAGTGGCGGCGGGGCCGACTCAGCCATCGGGGCAGGGGCTGGTACAGGTAGTGGCACTGGCGGAGCGGGCGTTGGCTTGGCCTGGCTAACGTCGCTCGGTTCGTCAGTTGGGGTGGGTTCGTCAGTTGGGGTGATAGCCCGCAGCGGCGCGGGGGCGGGCGGGCCTGGCTGGGCGGAGCTTCGGATCGCAGCGGCCTTGTCGATGATATCCTGTAGCCTGAGACGCAAATCGTCATGACCAATATAGTCTTCCATAAGCCCAGCTGCTGCGGTGATAACATCGCTCAAAGGCCCAGCTAAGTCCACCTGGGCAGGAGCGTCCAACGGGCCCGCAGGCAAGGCTACAGGCTCTATAGTTTCATCAGCCTGGCTATCCCGCGCGGGCGCCCCGTCAGGCCCGAGTTGCAGCATTTGCACCGCCAGGGGCAGGAAGGCTGCGAAAATCTCGGCGAAGTGCAGCTCATATTGGCCAAACGACGTGGGGCAGGCGGACTCGATATTCAGCACGCCCACCACTTGCCCCCGCAGCATGAGCGGCACAGTAATGCTACTACAAGCTCCGTCCAGGCCCGCGACGTAAAGCGGGTCCGTTTGAATATCCGCGCACAAATAGCTCCTGCCGGTAGCGGCGACATAGCCACAAATACCGTTGCCCTCCATGCTGATAAGAAACTCATTCTGCCGGGCCTGGTCGCTCAGACCCTCGGCCAAAAGCCACATCAGCCTATTCTGTTCGCTGTCTTTCAGCAGGATAGCAAGGTGTTCGAAGTTCAGCACCTCTTTGGCACAGCTGATGATTCGGTCTTTGAGAATGCCAAGCCTTTCGGGCAAAGGCCTATTCCCGCAGGCGTCGGTGTCGAGCCTTGAAAGCTCCTGACCAAGACGCTCCAGGGCGGTTATAGTTTGCTGTTGCTGCCTGCGGGTGGTGGTGTCAGCCAACACCGCTGCGACGTGGCGGAGCTGGCCTTGGCGGTCGTAAATCGGCGAGCAGGTCAGCTCGCAAAATTTTTCGCCCGGCAGGGGTAGACTGAATCGTTTGGTTTCGCCCGGGTTTTGCTCCGGCAATGGCGAAAAACCCTCGAGCGCTTCGAGACAAACAGCAATGACTTTTTCGACCTGCGCGGAAGTCATCTGTCGCATTCTCGGGTTGGCCCAGATCAGCTCGCCCCCCGGGCCTACGACGCAGACGCCCTCGCTGAGCGTGTCCAGCACAGCAGCAGCCTGTTGGGTAGAGCTGATTCGCTCCAATGGCAGGAAGTCCGACGTTTCAGCCAGGACCGCGTCGAACCGGTTGTTGCGCATCGCGTCCAAGGCCGAGTCCAACTCGTCCACCTCGACGACATCGCACGCCTGCCTAAGCAGCGCCAACACCCCATTGAGGCGCAGCGACCCCTTGAGCGCAAGCAGCCTTTTCAGTTCTGTTTTAGGACCCATCTCCCACGCCCTCATCTCTCTTTGCCATCAAAAAACCTCGGGCGGAAGTATAGCCTATTTCGCCAACAACGTCAACGAAGACCAGGAACCATTTTCGGATTTTAAATTGCGGATTTCGGAGTGTCTCAGGAATTAGCTCTATCCGAAGAAATCCGAAATTGCCCAGGATAACCAGCCAGTTTTATGTTCGCACACGATGCCCAATGGTAAGACCGGGGTTTAATCTCGCCCACGGTGAAGTTGGCGGGGGGATTTTGCCGATAGACGTTTTTGGAAGCAATGTATTGCCCGCGAAGCTGCGGGGCATGTGAAAGAAGGCTGGTATGGATATCAGGACACTACATCTAGCCAAGGCGGGGCACGCCTATGTGCTGGCTTATACCCCAGGCCGAGAGGACGAGGTCATCGAGGAAGTGATGAGGTTGGCTGACGACCGGAGCGTCAGTTTCGATTGGCAAGACGCCGCCACCTGGGGCAGGAAAGTAACACAGCTAGCTGCGGAAAATCATCGCCGAGGCGGATTGGCACAGGCCCGGGCCCGACAGAAAATGTAGCCCAGCCCGATGCTGTGTTTTGCGGAGTTTTTTCTTTGTCATTCCCCAGCACTTATTTGCAAAAATTTGGGATGTCGGTTTTTATAGAGGCTAACAACTCTCTGAAACTTTGCAAATAAGTGCTGGGTTGGATATTGGATATTCAATTTTGGCTCAGCCGTGGGCGGCTGTGCTACATAAAAAACATGGACGGGACGTCCATACTACGGAGCGTTTGGCTTGACTCGGATCGTTCAAAATTTCCTGGACTACATCGACGTCGAGCGGAACTTCTCTACCCATACCGTCCGGTCATACGCGGCAGACTTGCACCAATTTTGTCGGTATCTCGTCGCAGTCGCTCTCGGCGAGGACCCCGCGGATCTCTCGCTGGAGAACCTCCCAGCCTGGGACGCTATCGACCCGCAACGCCTGGAGCAGCAGCTACTCTCGCTCGACCCGCCCAAAGCCAGGCGGTACCTCGCCAAGCTCCGCAACGGCGATTACAGCAAGTCCACCGCTGCGAGGAAACTCGCTACGCTGCGAAGTTTTTACAAATATCTCGTCCGCCAGGGGCTGGTGGAAACCTCGCCCCTGAGTGTCATCCGCACGCCCAGGCGGGACCAGACCCTGCCCAAATTCCTCGACATCGGCCAAATGGCCAGGCTGCTGGATACGCCGGACACCACTACGTTGCTAGGCTCGCGAGACCGGGCGATTCTGGAGACGATTTACTCCGCTGGGCTGAGAATCAGCGAGGTCGTCGCGCTGAATATCGAGGATATGCGGGAGTTCGACGGAGCGGTTCGCGTTCGAGGCAAAGGCCGAAAGGAAAGACTAGCCCCGATCGGCAAGGGGGCCTTGCGAGCGGTCAGCCATTACCTCGCCAGCAGGCGGGCCAGTGCGACAGGCCTGGCGACCGGGCCATTGTTCGTCAATCGTTCAGCGGGTAGGCTGACGGGCAGATCGATCCGCCGCAAGCTCGATAAGTACATGAGACAGGCTGGTATCCCCACGCATATCAGCCCGCACACGCTCCGGCACAGTTTCGCGACGCACATGCTCAACGCCGGAGCTGACCTGCGAAGCGTGCAGGAAATGCTAGGCCACGAAAATCTCTCGACCACGCAAATCTACACACACCTGACAACCAAACGCCTACGAAAAGTCTACAACAACGCCCACCCGCTAGCTCGAAAAACAAATCCGAAATCCTAATATCGAAACTGCTTGTTCCTCACAGTTTGTTGTGAAAAACTATGAACAACCGGTGGAAAACCTTTCAACTGAGCGTTGACAACTGCCTGGTTTACCATCGACTACCACCAGCGAAATAGCCTCGCCAAACAACCCCTCGCGTCAATCTCCAAGTAAACCACAATTATAAACGTCTTTGTCAACAACTTTTCACCAAGAATCCCGTCGAGATTATTTAATATAACCTCTTGTCACAGACGTTGTTACTCAATATTTCCCCAAGCTTCTCACACAAAACACACACCCTACCAGTTACTACATACTATTTTTAAAATATTATCGAAAAGAAAACAACATCCACAAACCAGGCATCTCAAATAGCTAAACCCTTGCAAACAAGCATCGCCTCTCCTTCCATTTCATAAAATCCGTGTTTATCTGTGTGATCCGTGCTTCGCCGTTTTTTTCCTTCTTACAAAAAAATTCGCGTTTATCAGTGTCCATTCGTGGTTCGCTTTTCTTTTCCAAAAATACCGCTATTGTCAGAACCAATTGCAAAACTATCCGGGAATGTAGCACAGTCGCCCTCGACTGTGTTGAACTTGCCACATTTCCAGTGTTTTTCATACGACCTGCCCAGCCGAGGGCGGCCAGGCTATATTTCTGCAATTGGCTCGTTAGTCCTGCGTTTCCAGTCCCAGCGCACCAGCTATGCGGTCGAAGTCGTCCAAATTGTAATATTCCACGACGATACGCCCGCGGTGTTTGGCTCGGCCTGGCAGGACGGTTACCCTCGTGCCAACCCGTTCGGTTAACTGTTGCTCGATATCCCGCAAATAAGCAGGCTTGGCCGGAGTCGATTTTTTGGCTGGCAACTTGGCGTCCTGCCCCTGAATAGCAGACTTCCGGGCTGCGATCAGCTCGACCAACTTGCGAACGCTCAGCCCCTCGCTAATCACCCGCTGGGCCCAGTCAAGCTGACTGTCCGAAACCAGCGACACGCCCACGAGTACTTTTGCGTGACCAAAACTAAGCTGACCCGCTACGATAAAATCCTGGACTTCAGGAGGTAACTCTAGTATTCGCAAATAGTTAGCGATTGTGGCCCGGGGTAAGCCCAGGTGCTTGGCTACTTGCTCCTGGGTTAGTTTGAATCGGCTTATGCACTCGCGATATGCCCGGGCTTGCTCGATGGGGTTCAGATCCGCTCGCTGAATGTTTTCGATAACCGCCCATTCCATCATCTGCTGGGCGGAAGCCTGGCGAACGATGCAAGGCACTGTCTTAAAACCTGCCTGCTGGGCAGCTCGCAGACGTCGCTCGCCCGCAATCAGCACGAAAGGCTTGTTTACGCCCATAGCTGTGTTGGCGGGGGTAACAATCAAAGGCTGAAGTATGCCCTGCTCTTGGATGCTCCGGGTAAGCTCGCTCAAGGCGGTGCTGTCAAAATCTTGGCGAGGCTGATGTGGGTTGGTCGCGATCTGATCAATAACTATTTCGTCCGGGCTGACAGACGACGCGCCAGCTTGGCTTGTCGCGGCGGTTGGTTGGGTTTGTTTGCTGTCAGCTGAAGCCTGGGCTGCGTCAGGCTGGGGCACTTCGCGGGACAGAGCGGGGGTATGTACGCCCGGGCCATTGATTAAGCTATTCAGCCCTCTGCCCAGACGACGCTTGGGGACAATCTTCTTCGAACCCTTGGACCGATGCTTGTTCTTGTGTGTCATAATACCAACTCCTGTAAAGGAAACCCGTATAGAAACCTCAGAGATAAAATACCAAGTATCCAAGAGCATGACAATAAGTAATTTACTCAAACTGACCGATTTTCAGCAATCCAACCGCGGGGTTGTTGACTGGTTGATTAGTTAACAGGTTAACAGGTTAACTGGGAAAAGAGTACAAAAAGATTACAAAACAAATACGCCAAAGCTCTCTGTCCAGATAAGACCTGGAAAACAAGGGTTTTCGACGCTGTAAAGGTTTGTGTAATTCTTTACTAATTAACTAGTTAACCAACCAACCAGCTACTCGAACCGGTCGGTTTGAATAATTCAGGAAAAGAGAAAAAAGTTCCACGTGGAACAGGGGCTGGGTGGTTGATTAGTGGGCCAGTAAACAAGTACAGAGATCTCGCGGAGATCGCAGCACCCCGCTGGTAGCGCCCCCCATGTTCCACGTGGAACATCAAGCCCAGCTATCTACAACAGAGTGCAGGGTGGGAGATGAAATCCTGACACTGCCATTTGGTATCAAGGCTGAATATAAAATTTGGCTTGGTTCAAAAAATAAGCATTTCCAGGTTACGCTTAAGAAGGGCGGGTGGTTCCTGAGGAACGAGGGGTTCACCCACGCGGCGATTTTTTTGACGGGAGAATAGGATTTACAGGATTTTTTTCACAGCCATCCCATAGACAGCGGAAATTTGGTTGTTAGTCGCATTTTAACCAATGAACATACAGGGCTGCGGCTGGGTCGTCAGAATGTCAATCCGCATTTTTTTTAGCTCCGTAGGAGCGACATCTTAAACTTTTCCCAAGGCCAACACAAAGATGCCGCTCCTACGGAGCTGTTAAGCCTTTGTGTTGTGGGATGGCTGTGGATTTTTTTATTCATCTTGTTTTATCCTGTTATCCTATCTAAAGTTCAACCACGCGCAGGCCGGGGGCGGGAACGACACGGGGAGCTAGGGCGTGTCTAAGACGCTGGTTTGGGGTAGTTTACAACAAATTTCGGACACAATATTTTGCGACATAACTCTTTATATATAAAAGAGTTATCTTATTGGTCCGCTTCTTTAAGGGCTTTTGCGAAGGCTTTGTTTTCTGGTTTTGCGAGCAGGCTGTTGAAGCTGGAAGACGGGAGGAACTCCACTCGGCCTGTGGCGTATAGTACGGTTCTGCCTGGTTTTGGGTAGTTTGCGAAATTATCGATGAAATCGCAAGCCAGGATTTTGTATCGGCCCGCTGTGTCGTCCGGGCTACTGAGATGGTTTGGTTGGAGGTAGAAAAAGCCTACTTTCCGTTTGTCGTTGGCTGGGCTTTTTAGCCAGGCTGGTTCGACGCCTGAGATTTCCAGGAGGTCTTGCAGGGTTTTTGGCGGTTTTTCAGGTTTCAGGCTCATAGCTTGGAACAGTCTGTCCAGCCGAATTCGTGTTGTCTGGATATGCTTTTGTTCCTGGAGATAGGCCCGGCGGGTGTACACAGCCGGTATGCCGCAAGCCGCGCCCACAGCCCCAGCTGCGAGCATTATAGCACCCAATGGCAGGAGCGCTGCTCGGAGCGTTTGGCTTGGGGAATAGTTGAACATGGAGAATATTATCAGATAAGCCATGATCGGGAAGATCGGAGCTGCGATAAGCAGGCTGACGACAGGCCTGTCCAGAGCTTTGTGACAGACGACAAAAACCGCCCCCGCAGCTATGCAGCCTGCCAGCCCGGCCAGGAACGATACCAAAACGCCCTTGCCCAATGTTATGCCCTTGCCCGCGGACAAACGTGACAGCGATCGGCGAAAGAGTACCCCGCCACCCGCAAGCCAAGCTACGATAAACACCAGCACCAACGGTAGCTGCCAAACTTGGAACAAACTTCCTGGATTCGCAAGCACTTGTATACTCCTGTACATAAAGGCCCGGGTCGGCAAAACCTGCCGTACATCAGACAGAGATTGTACCGCGCGGGCAGCCAAAAAGCAATTGCGGATTTCGGATTTTAGATTTCGGATTGTGTTTGTTCGCAGCGAAATCCGAAATCCACAATCTGAAATAAATATCCCCACTTCCGTAACAATGCTTGTAAATAATCGAGATATCGCTATATTTAATGGGGTATCATTGAGGGTGTGCGGGAAGAGTGTGGTTTTACGGAAGTGAGATGGGATGATTGCTGTCAGCGAGTTTATGGGCGTGGTGTTTTGGTTCGTCTTGGTTGTAGCTTGCGGTTTGGCTGGCCTGGCTTGTTTTTATGCGCTCAGGTTGCGTCGCAAGCTGGGTGAGAGGCAGGCTATAGAGAAAAAACTTCGCATCAACCAGCGGGAATATCGCGCGATTCTCGACAGCGTGAACATCGGCATTACGCTGCTGGACACGAATATGCAGGTGCTCTCGACCAATCGCCAGATGCACCAATGGTTCCCCGATGTGCCTTTCTCGGCCAAGCCTATCTGCTTCGCAGCTTACAACGACCCGCCCCTGGAAAGCCCGTGCAGTTACTGCCCCGTCGTGGAGACCTATCGCGATGGCAAGGTGCACGAATCGGTCAAAACCGTTCCGGGCAAGGGCGGCGAGGAGACTCGCAACTTTCGCATTATCTCCAGCCCGATAACCGATAGCGGCGGCAAGCTGCTCGGAGCGATCGAACTGACCGAAGACATAACCCATCGCA
>QNCB01000010.1 GCA_003644335.1 Planctomycetota bacterium
GATATACGCTCAATGGCTCGTTCGTGCCGAAAATCACCAGGGCAAACCGTTGGCCCGCGGACAAGGCCCCGACCGCCTCGAGCACGTCGTCCCTGGCCCAGAGCCAATGCCCCACCATCGAACCCGACCGATCCAACACGTACACAACATCCTGCGGCGACTGCCCCTGCCCGGGCTTGGCGGGGGCCTTGAGGGTCAGCTTGGCGGGGACAGGTTTCGAGCAGGGAACCCACACGCCAGGGGAGGCTTGGCTCGGCGAAGCGCAACGCGGCGCGGGTTTTGGCGCAGACTTCGGTGTGGGCTTGGGTGCAGCTTTCGGCGCGGGCTTGGGTGCAGCTTTCGGCGCGGGCTTGGGTGCAGCTTTCGGCGCGGGCTTGGCTTTGGGTGCGGGGTTGTCCTCTGCTGATGGTTGGCTGTCCACCGCGGGAGCAGGCTGGAGCAGTTCATTCATAGCCTTGTCAAGCTGTTGCTTTTCGTCATCCGCTGCGATGCAGGGAGCTGGAGCCAAGGCCAACAGCCAAGCAGCTATAACAATCGCATATTTCGACATAGTTCCACCTGCTTTCTTCGAAGAGTAAATACGATACGTCGACATGATACACCTTTTGGCGAGATATGCAAATAAGCAAATAAGCAACAGAAACAGCAAATGACGAATAACGAAAAGATACCCAATGCCCAAATATCCAATACCCATTGAAAAACCAATGCCCAATGCATTCATCCCATGTCATTCGTTTTGCTGTTTTTCCCTATTCCATATTCCCTACTTGCCTATTTGCCTATTTAGGCATATCCTGCGGCTATAGTTATGACGGACGACACTAAAACAGCTATCGACAAAGGTGGCCCACTTGACATCCGCCTTCGGGGCCTGCTGGGTTGGCTATTGCCTATCTCGCTGGGCTTGGGTGCATTTGGAGCCTGGCCAACCTGGCTGACGCATGGCCTGGCGGGGCTTTGGGCGGAACTGGCAGCAGGTGTTATCGTGGTGGGCGTTATGCTCGTCAACGGGTTGCTGGTTACCGCTGCGGCGGGGCTGGGCAAGTATTCCGCTGCGATGACATTTTCCGGCTCGAGCTTGCTCAGGCTGATTATCTGCGCGGTGTTCATGACTGGGGCGTGGTGGCTTTTCAAACTGGAACCAGTGCCGCTGATCATTTGGATGTCGCTATTTTACCTCGTCGGCCTGGGGTGCGAGTGCGCCTGGGTAGTCCGCGCGTTGAGGAAACAAAATAACAAACAACGATAGTAACCGTTCCTGGCCAACCAAAAATTCACCATAAAGCACATGAAGAGCATGAAGTTCTTTTTTTGTAATCTTTTACCAGTCAACCAATCAACTGATCAACCAGTCAACTAAAGAATGATATTGGCATTGCAAAATCCCGCGGAGTTTTTGTTGAACCATGTTACCGACCACCCCTGGCCTGGCTGTGTGGTCAAGGTTGGTGGGATGCAGATAACCTGGATGAGCAGTGCAATCGCTTCGATGTTGCTGGTCGCAGCGGTGCTTTGCGTTTGGCTGACCTGGCGAGTTCGTCGGGCCAGACGCATAGGCTGTTCTGCGGGGGTGGTGGAAGTCCTCGTGTTGTTCGTCCGCGACCAGATAGCAGTCCCCGCCCTGGGCAGCAGGGCTTATGCGTTCCTGCCGATGCTCCTGAGCCTGTTCGTCTTCGTGCTGGGGATGAACCTTATAGGTCTCGTGCCGCTCGAAGCCATCTGCCATGCGATACCCGGCAATGTTTACCTCATCGGCGCGACGCCAACGAGCGTGCTGACGGTGTGCGCAGCCCTGGCTGGTCTGACGCTAATCGTTATCATCGCTACGGGCCTGTGGCGGTCAGCTCGGGAGCTTCGCCGCAGCAAGGGCCTGCCCGTGGCGGTGTGCGTCCTGGCTGCTCCGCTGGCCTGGCTGATGAGCTTTGCCCCGATCATACCGGGGGTAACGGGCAAGATACTCCTGCTGCCCATGGTTTTGCTGGAAGTCCTTGGCGCCCTGGCTAAGTGTTTCGCCCTGATGATCCGTATTTTTGCGAACATGCTGGCGGGCCATTTTCTGGTAGCGGTGGTGATGATGTTCATTGTCCAGACCAGCGTCGCTTCCTTTCAGAGCATTGTCACCGCAGCGGCGGAGAAAAATATCCACGCGTTTTATGTCGCGCCTGTCTGCATAGTTGCCAGCGTGCTGGTAGACCTTATGGAATTGTTGGTAGCGGGTTTGCAGGCATACATATATACTTTCCTCACCGCCCTGTTCATCGGGCTATACGCGGAACATTCACTGGGTCATTGAAGAAATCAGGAGAAATGAAAGATGAGCAAATTTTGTAAAGTTGTATTAGCGTTGGCGGTGCTGGTGATATTCCCAGCCCTGGCTTGCGGAGCTGGGGACGATGCCCCAGCCAAGGCGGACGGCGAGTCCAGTGTCGTTCAAGAAGCCCAGCCGGCCAGGGGCGTTAGCCTTGGCAGAGGGCTTACTGTTCTCGGCGCGTGTTTCGGTGCCGGCGTGGCAGCTATCGGCGGCAGCATCGGCGTGGGTCGCATCGGCAGCAGTTGCATCGACGCCATGGCTCGGCAGCCTGAAGCAGCCGGGGCCATGTTTGCCCCGATGATAGTTACCGCTGCGATGGTCGAGGGCGGCATGCTCTTCGCCATCGTCGTGTGCCTGCTGAGCGTCCTGAGCGTCTAGTCTGGGCGTCGCGAGGTTCCCCGTCATGACGAGACATCAGCGACATTCGGGTTCGGCTGCGATGGCTTTGTTGGCTACGACGGTGCTTGCTGCGCCGAGCCTGGCCAGTGCGAGCGCCGGGCCTTACCCCGGCGACCTGGGCCAGGCCATCGCGGCGCTGCTGATTTTCCTGGGCCTGGCGACTGTCCTTAGCAAGTACGCGTGGCGGCCTGTTATAGACCAGCTTCGCCGACGGGATGAGGACATCGCAAAGAGACTGACCGACGCCGACACCAAGCAAGCCCAGGCTGACGAAGCCCAGGCGGAGCTAAGCCGACAGCTGGAGAACATCGACGTCCAGGCTGAGCAAGTCCTTGGTCAGGCCCGGCGGGAGGCTGCAGCTGAGTCTACCAGAATCCTGGACACCGCCCGCGACCAGGCTCGGGAGGTTGTCGCCCGGGCAGAGAAGGACATCGCCCAGGCCAAGGCCCAGGCCAGGCAGGATATTCAGGCTGCCACCGCCAAGGTGGCGGGGGAAATAGCGGGACAATTTTTGCAGGAAAAACTCTCTGCCGACGACCACAACAGGCTCGTAGCCCAGGCTGCGGAACAGATGGACAAGGGCGAGGAGGGCGAGCAATGACCATCGCTCCCCACTCCCCCAAAACCAAGACCGTCATGGACCCCCAGGCTATCACCATCGCCCGGGTATATGCCCAGGCCTTGGTCGATCTGTTGGCCCAGAGCCAGGGCGACCAGCTGCAAAATACCGCAGCGGAACTTGGTGACATTGCCCAGCTAATCCGCCAAACCCCAGGCGGGCGAGAGCTATTGGCCGGGGCGACAATGATTATGAACCGCGGGCGACGCGAGGGTCTGATCAAGCGAATTTTCGCCGGGCGAGTCTCCAGGCCCGTCGAGCAGCTTTTGGGTGTCCTGGCCTGCAATGGCCGGGTGGAACTTATCCAGGCCATCGCACAGCAGTTCAGCGATATCCTCATGCGACGGGCAGGCCTGGTGGACGTCAGTGTAACCTCCGCGGTGGAACTCAGCGACGCCCAACGGGAGCAGTTGCGGCAGGTGTTAGCCAAAGCTCTGCAAGCTACGCCCGTTTTGCACACCAACATTCAGAGCGACCTCATCGGCGGGGTGGTCGTGCGGGTTGGCGACACCGTTTACGACGCCTCGGTCGCGGGCGACCTGGCCAGGCTGACAGAGGCGATGAGAAACAATACAATCCGGAGAACCACTGAATGAACCATTGTATAAAATTGAGTATCGATTACGCTAATCAGAGGTCTTATCTTGACGATCTTTTCCAGGTATACCCGACGATCCCCGAAGGTATACGGGAAATTAATGAAGACTCCTGGGCTGATATTGAAAAACCGTTCAAACGCAAAAACAATGACGCCCTGCTATGAGAACTTCTCAAACTTAATTTATTTCCAATCGAAGATAGTTATATTGCGTATCTCAAAAGAGATGAAACATCTATAAGTAGAAATCCCAGAACTATAAACCGGATTTGTGGCAGATTATATGAGATGGGGCTTGGGGGCTTGATAAAATTTTTGAAAGATGCAGCGAGCCAAAGGAAACAAACAGGCAAATTGGGCCTATGTTCAGGGATTGGCTGAACAGAAAATCGCCAGGCCTCCAACCCGTCGGCCTGGATGCGTTTATGGCTGACAACGAAGATGCAATCCTCGGTGGCAGCGACAAAATGCTCATGGATTTTGCAAAAGATGAGTTGGATTGCAATCACCCTACGGGACTTGATTTCATCGGCAGGTTTAACTGGAAATATGTTATCGGTGAGGCGAAGTTTCTTACTGATTTCGGAGGCCATCAAAATGCGCAATTCAATGATGCCATTAGTACAATCAGCACTAAAAAAGTAAAAGCCATAAAAAATGCAATTTTGGATGGAGTGCTTTATATTAAGGGAAACAACAAGATGTTCAAGTCGATAACGGAAACTTATAAAAACCTCAATATCATGAGCGCCCTGGTGCTTCGCGAGTTTTTATACCAACTATAACTATGAAAAGACCTGATTCTTTTTTACACGAAATCTTCAAATCCAATATGGAATGAGCCAAGAGAAAAATACACTGAAAAAGACATTGAAAAATTATTTCCTAAAATTAACGCACAAGGCAGGCGGTACACAATTGTCCCGATTCACGCGCCAGGCGAAACGGAAAATGGAAAATCCAATCAGCCATTCAAAGGTAAAATGCCGCCACAAGGCAGGCACTGGAGAGCGGATGTCCAAACGCTCGAACAATGGGACGATGATGGTCTGATCGAGTGGTCTCCCACGGGGAATCCAAGAAAAATACTTTTTGCGGATGAACGCGACGGTAAAAGAGTTCAGGATATTTGGGAATATAAAGACCCTCAGTATCCCGTCTATCCGACCGAAAAAAATCCCGACTTGCTGGATTTGATCGTTCGCACATCTTCCAATGTCGGCAGCATTGTGTTGGATTGTTTCTGCGGTTCCGGCACTACACTAAAAGCAGCGCAAACCAATAATAGAAGCTGGATAGGCATTGACCAATCGCCATGCGCATTGAAGGCAGCCAGGGAAAAACTTGAAACAATTGCTGGCGACCTTTTTACCGCCAAGCCGGAATATCAGTTTTTAGAGTTGGACAAAGTTTTAGTTTAACGAGAAAGTCTCCGAGACGAAATTTCGAGCTGATGAAATTGCCAGTGTTTGCTATTTCCCTGTTGCCAATTCGCCCGGTTCTGGGCATACTGTGTTCATGAAAATAATACTCGACATCGTATACTTCCTGGCCCTGCTAGTGGCTTCGCCTGTGCTGTTGGTGCGAATGATTCGCTATGGCCGATATCGTCGCGGCTGGTCGGAGAGGCTGGGCAAGGTTCCTGCTCGCTATGGTCTCCAGCCCGTCATCTGGATTCATGGTGTCAGCCTGGGCGAGGTCGGTGCCGCGCGCGGGCTGGTAGCTGAGCTCCACAGCCAACTGCCGGACTTCAAAATCGTGGTCTCCTCGACGACCGACACGGGCCTGGCAGCCGCCCAGCGATTCTTCGCTCCAGCCCATGATGTTTTCCAATGGCCTATGGATTTCTCCTGGGTGGTCAAGCGGGCGATGAACAGGCTTAGGCCTGGCTTAGTGATCCTTATAGAGGGCGAAGCCTGGCCTAACTTCCTGGCGGAGTGCAACAGCCGGGGCGTCCCAGCGGTTATCGTCAATGGCAGGATGAGTCCGAACAAGGGCTACCCGCGATACAAACTGCTGGGCAAATTCGCGGGCAAGTTGTTTAACAGGCTGACAGCTATCGGCGTGCAGGACGAAGTCTACGCGGAGAAGTTTATCGCCCTGGGCACGAGCGAAGACAAGGTACATGTAACGGGCATGATGAAGTTCGACTCGGTGGAGGTAGCCAGCCGCCTGCCGGGTCAGGACGAACTAGCCCAGCTGCTCGGGCTGGATGGCTCGCAACAAAAATTGCTCGTAGCTGGCGGTACAGGCCCAGGCGAAGAAGAACTGCTACTGCGGGCCTATGCTGCTTTGATGAAAGATTCGCCTGACTTGAGATTGGCTATCGTGCCTCGCAAGCCCGAGCGGTTCGACGAAGTAGCCAGGCTGATATTAGCTGCGGGCTACCCCTGCCTCCGCCGATCAGCGTGCAGCGTAGCGCAGTCGCCCCCGGCTGTGGATGCGGATGTAGCGCAGTCGCCCCCGGCTGTGTCGCCTGTCATCCTCGGCGACACGATGGGCGAGTTGAGATTGTTTTACGCCTTGGCAGACTTTGTGTTTGTAGGCAGATCGCTTATCCCAGCTGGCGGTAGTGACATGATCGAAGCTGCTGCCTTGGGCAGGGCGACCTGCTTTGGGCCTTACACATTCAACTTCCCCCAGGCCCAGGCGCTTGCCAAGCATGGCTGCGTCGCCGTGGACGACCTCGACGGACTAATCGAGCAGTTGCGAAACTGGCTGGCCAACCCAGACCAGGCAGCAGCGGCTGGAGCCCAGGCCCAGCAATATGTCCAAAGTCAACAAGGAGCTACCCGCCGAAACGTAGAACTAATCTGTCAAACCCTGGGCAGAGTACCAGCCATACACCCCGGCGATATAGCGACGGAAATGCTGAAATAGGCAAGTAGGCAAGTAGGGAAAACAGCAAATACTGAATGACGAAAAAGTGACCAGTAACCAAAAACAGAATGTACCATAAAGAGCATGAAGATTTTTTGTTAAAAAGTGACCAGTAATCAGTTGTCAGTAAAAGCAAAAAAAGAAGTAAAAAGAGAAGTAAAAAATCAGTGTTTATCAGTGCCCATTCGTGGTTCTGCTTGTTTTTGCTTTTACTGATAACTTTTTCTAAAAAATATGCCCGGACCTTCCGTAAGACAAAATGTTTTGACCCAGACTCGGCGAGTTGTGGTCAAGGTCGGCACTGGCGTGATATGCGACGAGCGTGGCAGGCCTGACCGCAAAGCTATCAGCCAACTCGCTGGCCAAATCGCCAAGCTTCGCGCCGGCGGCGTGGAGGTTGCTCTGGTCGCCAGCGGAGCTATCGGAGCCGGGCTGGGCGAGATGAATCTCCCAGCCAGGCCTAAAGATGTGCCCCAGCTCCAGGCCCTCGCTGCGATAGGCCAGGGCCAACTTATGAGGACATTTCACGATATCTTCGCCCGGCGGGGCATCGTGGTAGCTCAGGTGCTGGTAACCCGCGACTCCTTCGAAGACCGCACGCGATACCTCAACATCCGCAACACGCTGGGCGCCCTGGCGGAGCACCAGGCCCTGCCCATTATCAACGAAAACGATACCGTCGCGGTGGACGAAATCCGCTTCGGCGAGAACGATATCCTCGCTGCCCACATAACCAATCTGCTCTCCGCTGAGCTGCTCGTGCTGCTGACCAATGTCGATGGCCTGCTTGCCGGGGGCGAGGTCGTGGACACCGTCGAACAGGTGGACATAGGCACGATGAAACTTGTTCAGCCTAACCGCAGCGCGCTTGGCTCGGGCGGCATGGCTAGCAAGCTCGCCGCAGCTGAGCTTGTAACCCGTGCCGGCGAAGCGGTGGTTATCGCCAATGCTAAAACCCCGCGAATTTTGCCCAGGCTCCTGGCTGGGGAGACGCTGGGCACGGTGTTCGTCCCAGCTGGTCGAAAACTCACCAGCCGACAGCGATGGATAGGTCAAACCGCCAAGCCCGCTGGTGCTATCACCATAGACCCCGGAGCTGCGACAGCTCTGCAAAAACGCGGCAAGAGCTTACTGCCATCGGGCATCCGGTGCGTCAGCGGCAAGTTTGTCAAGGGCGACACTGTAGCTATCGTCGACGAAGCGGGCAGAGAGATAGCAAGAGGCCTGAGCAACTATCCCGCCGACCAGCTACGACAAATCAAAGGCCTGAAAACCTCGCAAATAGCCAAGACCCTGGGCGACAAACCCTACGACGCTGTCGTGCACCGAAACAACATGACCGTATTAAACAGGTAAAAAGTTATCCCCAGCACTTATTTGCATAAACCCAAAGTCATCGTTCTTCCGCTTGACTTGATCCTCTACCTGATGTAGGAAATAAGTGCTGGGGCAGTTATCAGTAAAAGCAAAAACAGCAGAAAACGAATGACACGAATAAAAAATGAATGAATGAGCCTATTGCAAAAATGTAGCCCAGCCGCCCTCGGCTGGGAAGATCGTGCAAAAAACACTGGAAATATAGCAAGTTCAACACAGCTACATGAAAAAACACAGCCGAGGGTCCCGATGTATCGGGATGCTACATTTCCGGATAGTTTTGCGATTGGCTCATAAGCGAATGAAAAATTGGTTCGCAAAAAGTAGACCAGGCCCTTGACGTATCGGACGTGTTGTCTTAAGCTGTGTCGCTCGATTGGTAGTGTGGCCGAGTGGACAAAGGCATCAGACTGTAAATCTGACGGCGAACGCCTACGCTGGTTCGAATCCAGCCGCTACCATCCCCCGCGATTCGCAACGAGTCGCGGGGTTTTTCTTTGCGCTGCATTTACCCGCACAAGTATAGGGTAAAAGTCGCTTTTGCAACTCCTCTTGCCGATGGTTGCGATTCTCTACGGGCATCTGCTGCGCCGGATTTTGCGCCACAAAGTGCGCCGGATTATGCGCCGCTTTTTGACTCGTCGTTTCAGATGGCCGATCAACCGAACTCGACACCGCCCGGCGGAAATGCTCATCGGTCGTTTGGAGATAATGTTTCATCGCCACTTTGGGCGTGTTGCCTATCCATTGGCAAACGGTATGTACGGGAAATTGCTCCGCCAGTTCCGTCTCGCGGGTGCTTCGCAACTTCAAGAAACCACGGGACAATACGAACGCCACCGTTTGCGTGATGCTCTGTCTTGGACGCGTGAACTACGAATCTCTTTTCCGACCAGTTCACATCTTCCCATTTCAGGCGAAGCGCCTCAGTAGGACACCGCGGCCACGGCACCCGGCTGTGAAAAAATGAATATCCCCAGCACTTATTTGCGGAAACTTAAAATGTCGTTGTTTTGTTGTTTGCAAAGTTTCAGAGAGTTGTTGTTCCATGTAAAAAGTGTTCGACATTCTAAAATATGCGATAGCCCCAATATTCGCGTTCATTAGTGGTTCTTCTTTGCGTGAACGGCTACCGAATTTCGAATTTGTTTTCACAGCCATCCCATAGATGGCAGAAATTCAGTTGTTAGCCACACTTTAACCAATAAACATACGGGGCTGCGGCTGGGTCGTCAGAATGTCAACCCGCATTTTTTTAGCTCCGTAGGAGCTGAACGTTACACAATCGCGTTACTACAAAGATATCGCTCCTACGGAGCTGTCAGGCCATCGTGTTATGGGATGGCTGTGATTTGTTTTATATCATTAATCTTCGAAAGTTCGTTTGAGATTCATCGCCTTGTTTGCCAGGGCGTCAGCCGCTTCGTTTTGTTCGCGACGAACGTGCGCGATTGAAAATTTCGAGAGTTGCCCCGCCAGCTGTGTCGCTTCTTCGTAGAGAGGTTTCAGGCCTTGGTTTTTCACGCGGTATTGGCCTGTCATTTGTCGCACCATCAGCTCCGAGTCGCTGAGGACTTTCACGTCGGTAGCCTGGAGTTTCGCTGCCCGCTTTAGGCCTTCGATCAGGCCTGTGTACTCCGCTACGTTGTTTGTAGCCTGGCCTATGAAAACCCCCGCCTTGTGCAGAATCGTCCCGTCGTCAGCTGCAGCTATTACAATGCCCGCCCCAGCTGGGCCTGGATTGCCCCGCGAGCCGCCGTCTACGTTTATCACGACTTGCACGTCAGGTTCCCATTTCGTCTATATACAGCAATCGCTGACAATTGTCGCACTGACGAATTTCGTCTCGTGTGCGGAGCGCGTTTGCGTGCTCGGCGTTCAGGCTCATGTAGCACCCGCCGCATGCGTAGGAGTAGGGGGGCTTCTTGCCAGCCTGTTCTATCTGGGCCATAGCTTCGCCGTCGTACTGCTGGGCTATGCGGTCGAACAGCCCCAGCACATCCGGCGAGATTTCCCTGGCTGCTTCTGCCCGCTTGGCTGATAGCTCGTCGATCATCTTGTCGAGCTTGGCGATGTCGTCGCTGCAGGAGGCCTTTATCTCAGCGAGCTTTGCCTCTTCTTTGGTGATGAGAGTTTCGATAACTTGGGCTTGACTTTTCACGGCATCGATCTCGGCGAGAAGTTTCAGCTCGCTATCCTCGACCTTTGCATTGTCAGCTTTGTGTGTATTTATTTCCGTCAGAACAGCTGCGTATTCTTTATTGGTCTTGGCGGTGTTGAGTACGCCCTTGAGTTTGTCGAGTTCCTCCTCGCTCTGGCGGAGTTGCAGTTCCAAGCCATCCGCCTGCATACGAAGCTCCAGCCCTTGTTTATGAATAGCTTCGTGCTCCTCGCGATGTTTTTGAATTCGCGACTCTTGTATGGTAACGGCGCTGGCTTTGTTGTGCCTCCGCCGACGTAACTTCGAGAGGTCTATCTCAATCTTCTGCAATCCAACTAATGCCGAGAGAATCGGTCCCATTAAACACTTCCTTCTTATTGTATCTTCACTTTTGACAAAGACGAATTGACTATTATGCCAGCACCGCCAGCAAAAAACAAGCATAACCACGGATTTTTTTTATAAAACAGGCAAGTAGGGAATAGGCAAATAGGCAATAGGGAAAAGCAGTCCACGGATTTCACGGGATTAAAAAAGGATCACACGGTTTTTTTGTCTTTAATCAAAATCCGTGTAATCTGTGGACTCTGTGGACTCTTGACAGGCATTCGGGCTTCGTCGTTCGGAATTTACCCTGCATTTCATGCTATGGGCTTGAAAACCACGCAGCAAACCGGTACCTTGGGGGCCAGTCCTTGTTTCAGGAGAATTACCTTGGCTAAAAAAGCGTTGATTACGGGCATTACCGGGCAGGACGGAAGCTACCTTGCGGAGTTGCTGCTCAACAAGGGCTACGAAGTCCACGGAATCATTCGGCGGTCCAGCAGCTTCAACACCGAACGAATCGACCACCTCTACGCCGACCCGCACGAGAAAACCGTCAGGCTAAAATTACACTACGGCGACCTGACCGACGGTATGGGCCTGCGGGAGATACTCACTCGAACCGAGCCTGACGAAGTTTACAATCTCGGCGCGCAATCTCATGTCCGCGTCAGTTTCGACCAGCCTGTTTACACCGTAGCTACCGACGCGCTTGGCACTATAAACCTGCTCGAAGCCCTGCGTGACACGGGCCTGGCGACGCGGTTTTATCAGGCTTCCTCGAGCGAGATGTATGGCAAGGTTCAGGAAACGCCGCAAAAAGAGACCACGCCATTTTACCCTCGAAGCCCGTACGGCTGTGCGAAAGTTTACAGCTACTGGCAGACCGTAAATTACCGCGACAGCTACGACATGTTCTGCTGCAACGGGATTTTGTTCAACCACGAAAGTCCCCGCCGAGGCGAGACGTTTGTTACCCGCAAAATCACCCGGGCAGCTACGCGGATAAAGGAAGGCTTGCAGGACAAACTCTACCTGGGCAACCTCGATGCTAAACGAGACTGGGGCTTTGCCGGCGACTATGTCGAGGCGATGTGGCTGATGCTGCAACAAGACCAGCCTGACGATTTCGTCGTTGCAACAGGCCAAACCCACTCGGTGCGGGAATTCGCGGAAAAAGTTTTCGCGTATCTGGAGCTTGACTGGGAAAAATATGTGGAAATTGACCAGCGATACTTCAGGCCAGCTGAGGTCGACCTGCTGCTGGGCGACCCGTCCAAGGCCAGGGATAAACTTAACTGGCAACCAAAGGTTACTTTCGAAGGCCTGGTCGAAATGATGGTGGAACACGACTGGAGCCAAGCCAGGGAAGAACGAGTACTGGCTGAGCATCGCAAAAAAAATAGCCAGGCAAATAGACAAGTAGCTCAATAGTTTCCTGTTTTTGCTGATAACTGATTACTGACGGCTTCATACAGGTAAACTTTCGCACTTTTTTATAGCATTTACCTCTGTTAAACAAGGATTTATGCATATTTCATAATTAAATGCATCTCCGGAAAATCGTCCGAACATGACAATAACACCTCGCAAAAAGTGCGAAAGTTTACTACAGAAAGACCCCGAATATGATGGATTTGAGCAGGGAGCGTATTGTTATCACTGGCGGGGCTGGCTTTTTGGGCGGGAGGATCCAGGCCCAGCTCCGAGCCAGCGGCGTGCCTGGTGAAAACATCCTGGTTCCTCTCATCGAGGATTACGACCTCACGAGCGAAGCTGCCGTGATTCGGATGTATGCTGACATGGCTCCGAGCGTGGTTATACACCTGGCTGCGGAGGTTGGCGGGATTGGTGCGAACCTCGACAACCCGGGCCGGTTTTTCTATGCGAATATGGCTATGGGCCTGCACCTTATCGAAC
>QNCB01000011.1 GCA_003644335.1 Planctomycetota bacterium
AGCTGACCTGGCGTCTTTGGTAGACAGCATGGATATCCGAGAAGTCCTTGCCCAGAGCATCACTGGCGGCGTTGGCAGGTGGGATGCTATTTTTGGCGACAAGACGCCCGATGAAATTAAAAAGAGTATTCTTCACGGTGGCTACGAATATCAAGATGCGTTTATGGATCGTGGTGCATATACCAATAACGCAGCTGATGGCGGCGTGATTGCAGGCCTGGGCGGCAAGGGCTTGGGAGGCGACCCGACGATCGATAACTGGGCAGACCAGCAGGTTATCCGTATCGACCTGGACCTGGCTTCTATCCTGGCAGACCAGGTAGAGGGCGAGAAACTCGACGAGATCGTGTTCTACGACTTCGGCCCCGCGGGTGACCCGAACCAGGGAGACAACACCCCCCGCGAAATCGTCTTCGGCATCGACATGGGCCGTTCCGTAGAAGATGGCCAAATCTACTGGGAAGACGGGCTTGGCGGAAAGATCTGGTTCCCCGAGAACCGAATCTACATCGCCCAGGTCGTGCCCGAACCAGCTACGATGTTGCTGCTGAGCATCGGCGGACTTGGCATCATTGTCAAACGTCGCCGAAAAATGTAGCACAGTCGCCCCCGGCTGTGGGGTGTAGCACAGCTGTGAGAGTTTGAGTGTGATTTGTTAATCTTAAACCGTTGGCCTGTCGCGCGACGGTGCAGCGAGACAACTTAGCCGGTATGGAGATAAATGCCCATCCGGTGGCTCTGCCGCTGGGCAGAAAATATAGCCGGGACAGGTAACTGAGCAGCCTGTCCCGGCGTTTTTATGCGCCGATGGGGAAATGGCAAAAAAAACTTGTATGCCAAAGGGAGTATCGGTAGCATACCCCCCTGCTGTGTGTTGTGGTGCCATGCTGTTTGTTTTTGCTGATAACTGATTACTGATAACTGTTTTTCAACAACTGATAGAAGGACTTGATATGACTCCGCGAGAAAGAATGTTGACCGCTCTGGATATGGGCAAGCCCGACAGGCTGCCTGGCACGATTCATCAATTTCAGCCTTACTACCTCGAAAAACATCTGGGCGGAATAAGCGACATCGAAGCCTTTGAGAAGTTCGACATGGATGCCGCCATAATGTGTTGGCCGCTGGACCGGGCCGTCCTGACTGGGCCCGACTGGCAGGTCGAGTCGAAAGTTTTGCAGGAGACGCCCAACAAAGTTATCCAGCATACCATCACAACTCCCGATGGCCTGCTGAGCTATTCGACCGAACAGATTCCCGAAACCACTTATATTAAAGAGCATCTCGTGAAAAGGCCTGAGGATATTTATCTGGTCGAAAAATATATGCCCATCCCCAAGCTGGATATCGAGACGGTCAAAAAGGCCAAGGAGCGGCTTGGCGATGGCGGGATTTTGCGAGGGACTCTGCCCTACCATCAGGGCGGCGTTTGGCAGGATGCGTGCGAACTTTTCGGCACGGAAAATATGATCATGGCTGGGATGGACGACCCCGACTGGGTCGGCGAGTTCATGAAAATTCTCATGGAAAAGAAGCTCCGATTCGTCGAGGAGGAAATGAAGGACGCCCCTTACGACCTGGTCGAAAATGGCGGCGGCGCAGCCTCGACGACGGTTATCTCGCCGAAATTTTTCGAGGATTTTACCGTCCCCTACGACAAGCAGGTTCACGAGGCTCTGCACGAAAAGGGCTACAAAGTGGTCTATCACACATGCGGTGGCATGATTCCGATTTGCGAGCTTATCGTCAAAAATGGCTGTGATGCAGCCGAGACGCTGGCGCCGTCCGGCGTTGGCGGAGACGTGGACGAGCCGTCGGTAGTGAAAGAAAAAATCGGCGACAAGGTCTGCCTGATAGGTGGCCTGGACCAGTTCAATATCCTGACGAACGGCACACCGGATAAGATTCGCAAAGAAGTTTTCAGGCTATTCGAGCAGGCAGGCCAGGGCGGCGGATATATCGTAAGTGCCGCGGACCATTTCTTCGAAACCCCGCCTGAAAATCTCCAAGCCTACGCTGACGCGATCAAAGAATGTACATATTAAGCAGCTCTGTAGCACAGTCGCCCCCGGCTGTGAAAGTTTATGTCCGTTTGCAAAACCACAACCGAGGGCGGCTGTGCTGCATGATTTTTTTACTTCGGACTGATTACTTTTTTATACAGCAGGCGTTTTTCCTGCCAGGTTTTTTCGTCGCTGGGCTGGTAGGTTATCACCTCGAAAGACGCTCGCATCACTCGCCGAATGTCTGCTGGAGTTTTGAGTATCCCAAGGGCCAGGGCCTGGCCAAGCGCGTTGCCCATCGCGGTGCACTGGTCGACGCCGGCGTAGACAGCCAGGCCAGACGCATCGGCGGTGAGCTGACAGAGCAGCTTGTTTTTAATGCCCCCACCCACGAGATAAAGGCTCGCCAGCCGCTTGCCGGTAAGCTCAGCAACGGACTCCAAAGCCACGCCGTACTGCAAGGCCAGGCTCTCCAAAACGCATCGCACCAGCTCGCCCCGACTGGCGGGGGCAGCCTGTCCCGTCTTGGCGATTAGCTCCAACAACGCCTGCTCCATATCCGCCGGCGCCATCAGCGACGGGTCAGCTACGTTCACCAGCGCCTGGGTCTGGGCCGCCCGGGCCTCGGCGGTGATGCGATTATAATCCCACGGGTCGCTGGGCTTGTCCCACTTGCGACGCAGCTCTTGCACCAGCCAAAGGCCTGAAATATTCTGGGCCAGGTACCAGCCTCCGATCGTATATTCGTTCGTAAAATGCAGGTCCAAACACCGCTGGGTAGCAACGGGCTTGTCCACCATCGTTCCGAGGATGCTCCATGTTCCACAGCTGAGAAACGCCCAGTTATCCCCCACCGCCGGCACGGCTGCCAGGGCGGCGGAGGTGTCGTGTCCGCATGTCGCTATGACCGGCACGGCGTGTTTCATGCCGGTTTCCTCTTGCACCGTCTCGCTTAGCGGGCCTATAACGGTTGTCGGCTCGACGACATCGCCGAACATCTTCGGCAGGGAGAACGCGTCGATAATTTCGCGCGACCATTGGCAGTGGGTGCCCATCAGATTGCTCGTGTTGAGAATCGACATCTCCGAGACAGCCTTGCCCGTCAGGAAATAGTGAAACAAATCCGGCATGTTCAAAAACCGCTTGGCTATGCCCAGCAGCGGCGATTCGTCGCGCTGCATCGCCAGCAGTTGGAACAGCGAACTTATCGCCCAGGGTTCATACGCGGTCAGTTCGAAAACTCGTTCAGTCGACATCGTCCGGTTCGAGTAGTCGTGAATGCCGTCGGTTCTGCTGTCGCGATAGCACACCGGATTGCCCAGCAGTTTGCCGTCGCTGCCGAGCAGGCCGAAGTCCACGCCCCAGGTATCGACGCTAATGCCAGCCGGCACGACGCCGCGGCCTGCACAGATGCCGATGCCCGCGAGCACCTCTCCCAGCAGGGCTGGGAAGTCCCAGTATATCGTGCCGCCCATGTTCACACGGCGGTTGGCGAAGCGATGGATTTCCTCCATCTCAACCTGGTCGCCGACAAGCGACACGACGACCCCCCTGCCACTCTCAGCCCCGAGATCAAAGGCTAAAAACTTATCACAGTTCGACATGTTTTCTCCGGTAACCATTCATAAAAACTACTACGAAAACGCAAAGACGAATTTCACCATGAAGTTCTTTTTTTGTTTTCTTTTTTCCGTCATTCTGAATTCGTTATTGGTTCTTAATTCAGGCTTCTTAATTCGTCATTTTCTGTCCACCCCTGGATTCCCGCCTGCGCGGGAACGACACGGGGTGGGTAGCCATGTTCGGCGTCTCATGGCTACCCCGCAAACAGCCGCGGTGTAGCCGTGCCACCCGACATGAAGGAGATAAAGATTTTAGAAACAAAAAAACTTTACGCTCTTCACGTGCTTCATGGTGAGATATGCGCTCAGCTATGTTGGCCCGTGTTTTTCAGCCAATCTACTTCCTTGGCCGTCAGTTGTCGGACATGGCCTATTTTCAGGCCTCGATCGGTTATCGGGCCTATTGCTATCCTGCACAGTCGGCGAACTTTGTGGCCCATCCGCCGCAGCAGTCGACGGATTTCGCGGTTGCGTCCCTCGGTCAGCGTCATCTCCAGAGCTGTGCTGGTCGGACTCCGACGGAGGATTTTCGTCTCGCGCACGCCGCGGGTACGCTGGCCATCGAGGTACACGCCGCAGCGGAGTTTCTCCAAGCTCTCGCCGTCGAGTCGCCCTTCGACGGTTACGCGATATGTCTTGGGCACCTCGTGGCTGGGGTGGGTCAGATGCTGGGTCAGCTCGCCGTCGTTGCTCAGCAGAATCAGGCCCGTGCTGTCGGCGTCCAGCCTGCCGACACAGTAGACCCGCTGGGGAAAATCGCCCAGCATTTCGACGAGGCACTTTCGTCCTTGCGGATCGCTGGAGGTGCACAGCACGCCCTTGGGCTTGTTGGCCAGGAGGTAGACATGCTGCTCGCTCTGATGCTTGCGGACCCGCTTGCCGTCGACGAAAATGTCGTCTCTGGCGGGGTTCACAAAGCAAGGCAGAGCTTCGACAGCCTGGTCGTTGACCACGATTCGGCCTTCGACGATCATCTCCTCGACGGCGCGTCGGCTGGCCAGGCCTGCCTGGGAAAGATACTTCTGAATGCGAACCATCCCCGGCGGAGCGGTGGTCTTTTTCGTCGTTGCCCCCCTGCCGCGACGCTTGACATGCCCAGCGGTTTTGTGCTTGCTGAAATGCGGCGGCTTGACTTTTTTTAGAGGCCCGCCCTTGTTTGAGCCAATGGCTTTCTTCGCGGGAGTTTTTTTCGCAGCGGTTTTTTTCGCAGCGGATTTCTTCGCGACCCGGGTTGATTTTTTCGCGGCTGTCGCAGCCCTGGCACCTCTTGCGGGTTTGGCGGCGCGGCTGGATTTATCGTTCGTTCTCTTGGCCATCATGCGTCCGGTAGTGTTATCTCCAGCCAGGTTGCCGGGCTGGAGTTTGGGGTTTCGTTTAGTTTCATGCAAGGCTTGGTAAGCCCGGCGGGGATGAGTATCGTCTCGCCTGCTGAGGCGGGGGTAACAGGCTCGGGCGAATCATCGCAGCGTATCTCCAGACCCTGGCCTGAGAGTATCATCAGAGCGGCACATCGGCCAGCTGGCAGCGGCGCGGCCTGGCCCGGCTGGGCGGTGCGTTTGGAGACCGTGAAGAAATCCGTTACCAGCAGCGTCTGGCCCGCGGCGCCGGGGGACACGTCGGCAGCTGGGCGAAAATGGATGCACTGCATCGACCGGGCGATGTGTATCTCTCGGCCTCGGCCCCAGTCCGTCACGCGATAGGTCGTGTCGGACGGCGTTTGGATTTCCGCTATCACCAGGCCCGGGCCTATGGCGTGAACCGTGCCGGCTGGGATAAAATGAAAGTCGCCCGTGCGGCAGTCCACCCGGCGGGTAACCTCCTCTGCGGTGTCGGATTCGATGGCCTGCTTGTATGCCGCCGGGGTTACGCCCTCGACCAGGCCCTTGTATATGTAGCCCTCGCGCGAGTCCACGACGTACCAGCACTCGGTTTTCATCGCAGCTCCGTCGCCTATCTCGGCGGCAGCCCGGGCGTCGGGGTGAACCTGGAGCGACAGAATATCGTTGGCGTCGAGCAGTTTCAGCAGCAACGGGAATCGACCGTCGTCCATAGCCCGGGCCTTGCCCAGCAGGCTGGGGCCCCACTTGCGGGTGATGTCCGTCAGCGTCATCCCAGCCAGCGGGCCATTGGTCGCGATGCTGACGCCCTCGGGCAAGTCAGCCAGCTCCCAGCTCTCGCCGATTGGCACCTCCGGCGGCAAGGCCCGACCGAACAGCCGGGCCAGGTTGCGACCGCCCCAAATTTTCTCTTTGTATACAGGCTGAAACTTCAGCGGGTAAATATCCATACCGCACTCCTTCCGTGCGGCAGCATTATACCCGATACGCAGGTGCACAGCCAGGACGGTGATGTCCGCTGGGGTGATGCCGCTGATTCGCAGGGCCTGGCCCAGGTTGGCTGGGGCGATGGCGGAGAGTTTTTCGCGGGCCTCCCAGCGGAGTTGGGAGATAGCGTGGTAGTCCAGCTCGGCGGGGATTTTCTTGGCGTCCATGTCCCCCAGCCGGGCTGCGGCAAGCTGTTGCTTGTCTATGTAACCTGCGTAAGTTGCGTCGATGGCGGTCGATGTTACCGGGCGAGGATTATCCGCCAGCAGCTGACGAAGTTCGCGGATTTGAGTCTCGTTTTTGTCATCCGCGGTTGGCTTGAGGAAATCGCCCAGCACCGATCCGGGCCTGCGGAGAAGCTCCCATATCGTTTTGCCGTCGATTTTAATCGTCCGCATAAGCTTACCAGCCCGACTAGCTGCAGCGGAATCTTTCTCAAACTTCGCCCAGCGGTCGTCGCAGACCAGCCCCGCCTCTCGCCCAATCGGCGTGAGCCTGTTGTCCGCGTTGTCCGCCCGCAAAATCAGCCTGTGTTCAGCCCGGCTCGTGAACATGCGGTAAGGCTCGGTTACGCCCTTGAGAATCAGGTCGTCTATCATCACGCCGATGTAAGCCTGGTCTCGCCGGAGTACGAGAGGCTCCAGCTGACGGATTTTCCGCACAGCGTTCAGCCCGGCAAGCAGCCCCTGAGCGGCAGCTTCCTCGTAGCCTGTCGTGCCGTTAATTTGACCAGCCAGGTACAGACCCGGCGTGGTTTTGGTTTCCAGCGTCGCGCGAAGTTGCGTCGGCTGGGCGAAGTCGTACTCCACCGCGTAGCCCATGCGGAGTATGCGGGCGTTCTCCAGCCCGGGTATCATGCGGACGAACGCCTCCTGCACATCGCTCGGCAGCGAGGTCGTAATGCCGTTGCAGTAGACCCAGTTGGTATTCTCGGGCCGGCCTTCGGGCTCGATGAAAACAAGATGGCTGTCCTTGTCGGCAAACCGCTCGACCTTGGTCTCAAACGACGGGCAGTACCTCGGCCCGGGCGAGCTTATTTGGCCCGTGTACATCGGAGCGCGGTGCATGTTGGCCCGGATGAGTTCGTGGATGGCGGGGTTGGTTTGCGTCAGCCAACACGGGATTTGTCGCACGTCCAGATGGTCGTTCATGAAGCTAAATGGCGTGGGCGTCTCGTCGCCGTCCTGGCGGATGCACCGGTCGTAGTTTATGCTGTCCGCCGCGATGCGCGGGCAGGTGCCGGTTTTTAGCCTGGCCAGTTTCAGCCCGCATTTGCGGAGCGATTCGCTGAGTTTCGTCGAGCCAGGCTCGCCATATCGACCGCCGGGCCAGGTGTCAGGCCCGTGGTGCATCACCCCGCCGAGGAACGTCCCAGCCGTAACGATAACCGCGCGACAACACAGCGTTTTTCGCGTAGCACAGTCGCCCCCGGCTGTGAGATTTTTCTGAATTATCCTCACCCCTGTCACCCCCCCCTGCTCGACCAGGATATCCGTCGCCTCAGCTTCGATGACGCTAAGGTTCGGGCAATTTCCCAGGGCGTTTTGTATCCATTTTGCGTAGTCGTGTCGGTCGGACTGGCACCGCGGGCCTCGCACAGCTGGGCCTTTGGATGCGTTGAGCATGCGGAACTGAATGCCCGTAGCGTCAGCAGCGGTGCCCATCAGTCCGCCCAGGGCGTCGATTTCCCGGACGATATGTCCCTTGCCCACCCCGCCGATAGCTGGGTTGCAAGCCATCTGGCCTACGGTGTCCATCGAGAGCGTAACCAGAGCGACCCGGGGGCCCAGCTGGGCAGACGCCCATGCAGCCTCAGCCCCGGCGTGGCCACCGCCAATGACGACGACGTCGAAAAAATCGACAATGTTCGGAATGTACGACCCATTATTCACGCGAGGATTCTACAGCAAAAGCTGTCAGTAGTCAGTAATCAGTTTACCGGTAACTGATTACTGACAAGTTTTTTCATGTCTCATCATGCGGAGTTTCAGGGCCTGGCCTGCCTCGGCGCTGAAGCCGCCTGGCTTGCCGTTGGAGTAGATCACGCGATGACACGGCACGAGAAGCGGGGTTTTGTTCTTGCTCATAATCGTCGCTACTGCCCGGGCAGCGTCGGGGTTGCCGATTTCCACAGCCAGCTCGCGATAGCTCCGCGTCTGTCCAAACGGAATAGCCCGGCAGGCTCGGCTGACCTTGCCAGCGAACGAACCCGCCGACGGCAAGACACATGGCACGGCCAACAGTGCCCCGGCGTCGGTGCCGTTGAAATACGCTCGGCTGGCGGCGATGAACTCCGCAAAAGGCTCGTCACTGGGCTGGGCTTGGGGATGTTCCCATTGCAGCAGGGCTAAAAGGTCGGCCATCTGGTAATGAGGCAGGACGACCCGAGCTACCCCCCCTGCTCTGCCAACAACACCGATCGGCCCCCATGCGGTCGCAAAGGCGGTGAAAAACTCAGGCCCAGCGGATGTTTTCGATTTTATCATGCCGGAGATGATAGAGCATTGGCCCGGTCAAGGCAAAAAAAATGACAGCCCGGACGCGAGCGCCGAGCTGTCTGGAAAGGAGGTGGAGATATGAAACATACCGATCTATTATGTAAACGGGAAATACCCGGTTGTATTCGATTTGTGGTTATCCCACTGATCTGACGGACTTGGCGAACTGGCACATTTTTTGGCCTATCGTTCGCAGCACTTCTCTGCCGTCAGCTGTGTGGGCCAGGCCCAGGAACTGGAAACCCAGTGAATTCTTTTGGCCTGACGTATCGCAGTGTCTAAAGTGCGCGTCGCTGTATATGGATTCTTGCCCCGGGCCGAACCCGATCCGCACGCCGACATATTGGCCTTCTTTGAGGAACGGAACCTTGTCGCCGGTAACGGTGCAGCAGAATCCGCCAGCACTGAGGTCGATCACCGAACCGGACCAGACGGGCCTGCCGTCGGTTGGGCTTGTAGGCTCGTTGTCCTTGTCGCCAGCCCAGAAACTCACTCGCACAATTCGCCCGGGCGGAACGGCGATACGGGTGAAACTTCGACGCTGCACTCGCTGCATCCGCATCGGGAAACATAGTGCCAACGCCTTGCCCGCCGAGCCGTCCTCCAGAGTTATTTCCTGCAGCCCAGCCATGCGGGCATCGCTGAGATACTTGTGATGTTTGAGCTTGAAGCTGAACGAAACTTTCTCAGCTGGGGAAAATTCATGGCTCTCCTCGCCGTTGGTATAGGGAGGTTCGAGAAGGACATGCGTATCCTGGATGGCGATAAATCGGCTATGGAAATTGACCCAGCCCCCGTTGTTGATAGAGAGCGTCAACGGAATATGCTTCCGGACAGCTAGCGTGATAGCGTCATCGATTTGTCGCATGTTCAGTTCTTGCATTGTCTTACATCCTTTAGTCTTCTGTTGTCTCATAGGCCCGCTCCGCTGGCGAACCTCCGTGCTATGTATAGTTTCGGCATTTGTGGAATTTACTTGAGTAAGCATGCCGGATTTTTCAATTTAATTTTCATAGCCAACCACAACTACGCAACAATTCACCATGAAGCACATGAAGAGCATGAAGTTCTTTTTTTTGTTTTTCTTTTTTTTATTGCCGATGGGTTGTCTGGTTGGGTGTTGTGTGTTACAATGTAATACATGGAAGCTACACTGAATATACGCATATCGGCTGCTATGCAGGATGAATTGCGGGAGCTTTGCGAGCAGCAGCATCGTTCGACGAGCGACGTTGTTCGCGACTCCCTGCAAAAATATCTTGCGGTGGACCAAATGAATAGGCTACGAGAAAAACTCCGCCCCCGCGCCGAGGCTGCGGGGTTCCTCACCGACGAGGATGTTTTCAAGGCGGTCTCGTGAGGGTCGTGCTGGACACAAATGTACTGCTGTCAGGCCTATTCACCCGCGGAATTTGCGAAGCTGTGCTGGACGCGTGTGTCGGGTCGGACGACTGCCTGCTCGTTCTGTCGGAATATATTCTCGGGGAACTCAAACGCCATGCCAGCCAAAAGTTTCGCGTGCCCACTGGCGACGTCCGCGAGACGGTGAAATTTTTACGTAGCCACGCCGAAATGGTCAAGCCCGCGAAAGTTCCAAACAATGCTTGCCGAGACAAAGACGACCTGCCAGTGCTCGGAACTCTCATAGCTGGGCGGGGAGCCTGCCTGGTTACGGGCGACAAAGACCTGCTGACGTTGCGTCAATTCAAGGGCTTACCAATTCTCTCACCTCGCCAATTCTACGACAGCCTGAAGTAACGCCGACATTTTTCGCCGGATTTTCCCCGCCATTTTTCGTGGCCTTGTGGTATGATGGTGGATTGCAAAACGCGAACGAAAGGATTTTGAAATATGTGTGGAATAGTTGGATATGTCGGGCCTAAAAATGCGTCCTCCGTTCTTATCGAGGGCCTGAAGAGGCTGGAGTATCGCGGGTACGATTCCTCCGGGCTGTGCGTCGTGGGCGGAGACGGGTTGCACGTCAGCAAATGCCCAGGGCGAATCGTGAACCTGGAAGAAAAAATCGCCGGCGACAAGGGCATCGCCGCTGGCAGCATCGGCATTGCCCACACCCGCTGGGCGACCCATGGCGGGCCCAGTGAGAAAAACGCCCACCCGCACTTCAGCAACGATGGCCGAATCGCCCTGGTGCACAACGGCATTATCGAAAACTGCTCGACGCTGCGAAAATACCTGGAATCCAAGGGCTATGAGTTCCTCAGCGAGACCGACACGGAAGTCCTCGTGCACCTGGTGGACGAATTTTACCGCGGCGACGAAGCCCAGACGCTCGAGCAGGCTTTGCAGTTGGCCCTGGGCGAAGCCACCGGCGCGTACGGCCTGGCTGTGGTCTGCGCCGATGAGCCAGACAAAATCGTCGTCGCCCGCCGAGGCAGCCCGCTGATTATCGGCGTGGGCCAAAACGAATACGTCATCGCCTCCGACGCCTCTGCCATCATCGAGCACACCGCCAACGTCGTGTATCTCAACGACAACGAGATGGCTATCCTCACCCGCGATGGCATGAGGACGATGACCATCGACAATGTTCCGGTAACGAAGGAAGTTCAGCAGATCGAGTGGAGCATCGAGCAGATAGCCAAGGACAACTACGATCACTTCATGCTCAAGGAGATAATGGAGCAGCCCGAAAGTGCAAGCCAAGCCATGTCAGGCCGGCTTGATATGCGGGAGATGCGGGTCGTCCTGGGCGGGCTGGAACCAGCTGTGCGCGACCTGGCCCGGACGCGCAGGCTGATTTTCACCGCTTGCGGCACAGCCTGGCATGCGGGGCTGGTGGGCGAGTTCCTGTTCGAAGACCTCGCGAAAATTCCCACCGAAGTCGAATACGCCAGCGAGTTCCGATATCGCAACCCCATCGTCGACAACAACACCTGCGTCATCGCCGTCAGCCAGTCCGGCGAAACCGCTGACACCCTGGCTGCGATCCGCGAGGCCAAGGAAAAAGGAGCCATGACGCTAGGCCTCGTGAACGCGGTCGGCTCGACCATCGCGCGAGAGACCGACGCGGGGGTCTACCTCCATGCCGGGCCTGAAATCGGCGTCGCGTCGACCAAGGCTTTCACCAGCCATGTTATCACCGAAATTCTCATAGCACTGCTGCTGGGCCGAAAGCGGTTCATGTCGCAGCAGACCCTGGCCAACTATATCAACGAGCTGGCTGCGATTCCCGACAAAATCGCGAAGGTGCTAAAGCAGTCCGAACAGATACAAGCCATCGCGGATGAATACTGCAAGAATGAAAATTGGCTGTTTCTGGGTCGCGGCTATAATTATCCCATCGCGTTGGAGGGTGCGTTGAAGCTCAAGGAGATTAGCTACATTCACGCCGAGGGCCTGCCCGCCGCGGAGATGAAGCACGGGCCTATCGCCCTGATTCACGACGGCATGCCCGCGGTTTTTATCGCGACGCGGTGCAGCACCTACGACAAAATCATCGGCAACATCGAGGAAATCCGCGCCCGCAAGGGCCATACTATCGTCGTAGCTACCGAGGGCGACGAGGAGATCAAAAAGTACGCCCAGCACGTGGTATACGTGCCCGAAGCTCCCGAAGCTCTTCAGCCTCTGCTGAC
>QNCB01000012.1 GCA_003644335.1 Planctomycetota bacterium
CAGCCAGGCCCAGGTCCGCCAGGAACTCGTTGCGATCTTCCGGCGGCAGCTGGGATATCTCCTGCTCGATCCGGGCTGAAAGTCGCAAGGCTGGCAACGACTCGATAGTGTCAGCCCCAGCTAGATCGTCCTCGTCGCAGTTTACCACCACCAGAGCGGGCTTCTGCGAAAACAGCCCAAAGCTGCGAATCAGCTTATCCTCAGCCTCGGTTTTTATAGCCTGGGATATCGGCGTTTCGTTTTCCAGAGCGTCCTGGAGCCTGGTCATCAGCTCCAGTTCGCGTTGTTGTTCGTCGCGTTTGGGCGTGGGTCTTTTCACAGCGTCGGCGAGTTTCTCGACCCGTGCGGTAACCTGTTCCAGGTCGGCAAAGAGCATCTCTCCCAGCAACTCCCGCACATCAGCTGCGGCGTCAACCCGGCCTCGATATGGCGCAGCTTCGTCACTGGTGAAACTCCGCACAACGAAAACCAGCATGTCGGACTGTCGAATCGCGGGCCAATGGGCCTTGGCCCGGGCCCGGCCTGCTTCGTCGGAAAGGTCCATCCCCGGCAGGTCCAGCAGCTCCAGCTCAGCGGGGGTGGTCTTCTTGGGATTGTACAGCTCACTCAGCCAGGCCAGTCGCGCATCGGGCACTTTCACCACTGCCAGGTGGGGTTGGTCTGGCCTGGATATATCCACATTCGACCCGCCCGCCCCAGCTACGGCTGCGAACAACGCAGTTTTGCCCGATTGACTTGGGCCTATAAAACAAACTCGCATATCAGTCTCCAGTCAGCTGCGAAGGTTATCCTCGCAGCTTATTATAAGCTTCGTCGCAGGCGGTCAGTATACTCAAACACCCGGTCTGATAAAAGCGTACGATTTTTCCGCAATTTTTTTTTCGCAATTTTTTCCGCAACACGGTTGCAATGTCCCGTATAGCCATTTATCCTCTCTTTGACATTAAAGAAAAACGGTAACCGTTCACAGCTACACAAAAATTCACCACGAAGAGCATAAAGTTCTGTTCCATATCACAGAGAACACTATATTGAAAGGGATTAACATGAGCGAAAAACCAGGTTTCCTAGGCAGTCTTTTTGATTTCTCCTTTTCCGAATTTGTAACGACAAGGGTAATCAAGACTTTATTTGTCGTAGCTATTGTCATGGTCGGTTTGGGGACAATTGGATTGATTATCAGCGGGTTTAGCAAATCTGCCACCATGGGAGTTTTTATGCTTCTGCTGTCGCCATTGTTTTTTCTTCTCTATGTTCTTTTCGCGAGAATTTGGCTGGAGCTTATCATCGTCATGTTCCGGATCGCGGAGAACACAGGCCGACTTGTCGAGCAAAACAAATCTGAGTAACATCCGATCGTTGGTTGACTGGTTGACTGGTGGCATGGTTACCCAGTCGTGATTGCAAACACCGCAACCACGGCACTGTGTTGTGGTTGCGGGACATTTTGTTGACGCGGTCCGGTTAAAACCGGACAATGGGGGGATGACTATCGAAGAGTTCCAGAAATTCATCCGCGAAAAATACTACACTACCGACAGCGCCCGCGGTACGCCTGCGACGTTTATGTGGTTTATCGAAGAGGTCGGTGAGCTGGCGACAGCCCTGGCTGGCGACGACCAGGCCAACAAGGAAGAGGAGTTCGCCGACGTGTTGGCTTGGCTTTGCACGCTAGCGAATATAAACGACGTCGACCTCGCCCAGTCTATCGAAAAATACACATCCGGCGCGGTGGAAGGGTATAAGTGAAAAAGTTATCCGTCGTCAGTAGTCAGTTATCAGTAAAAGCAAAAAGAACCGTTACGATAATTTTTCAAAGCTGGGATTATGATGTTCGCTCAAATCACAGGCTATGACTGGACGTTTGTGTCGATGGGCCTGCTACTGGTGGCTAGTGCTTTTTTCAGTGGTTCGGAGACGGCTTTGTTTTGTCTCAGCGCCGCTCATCGCGACAGCCTGGCCCGCAGCAACAATGTCTTTTCGCGCCTGGCGGTGCAGCTGAGGCGTCGGCCTCGTCGGCTTTTGAACACGCTGCTACTGGGAAATATGACGGTCAACGTCGCTTTCTCCGCCACCGCAGCGGTGATGGTTCTGGAGCTGCAACGTAGCGGGGCAGCCAGTTGGATACTCATAGCAGCCTCGGCTGGGCCTTTGTTGACAGTGATACTCCTGGGCGAGGTTATTCCGAAAATGCTAGCCTACTCCGCGGCGCCGCAGTGGAGCACGCTGGCAGCCGGGCCTGTGTGGGCATCGCAAAAACTGCTCGTCCCCGCTTTGTGGGTGCTGGAAACTTTGCTGGTCGGGCCCATCGCCAAGATCGTCGCGCCCAGGCCTGAGCAAACCGACATCCTCAGTGCCGAGGAACTTGCGGCAATGATGAAGCTATCTGCCCGGGCGGGCATCATCGACCGCAACGCCGGCGAGTTGCTCCAGGAAATCATGGGGCTGACCGACATCAAGGCCTGCGACGTGATGGTGCCGCGAGTGGACATGGTCGCCTGCGATATCGACGACGACCCGGCAAACCTGGCCAGGCTTTTCCGCAAAACCAGACTCCGCAAGGTGCCCGTCTTCGAGAAAGACCTCGACAACATCCTCGGCGTCGTCCATGCCAAGCATCTGCTGCTCCGCCCCGGGGCACCCCTGCGAGAGTTGCTTCAGCCTGTCTCGTTTATTCCAGCTTCTGCGAATCTGGACAGGGTACTGTCGCAACTTCGCGCCACTGGCAAACAGCTAGCCATCGTCGTCGATGAGTACGGCGGATCGGCTGGGCTTATAACGCTGAAAGATGTGCTGGAGGAAATCGTCGGCGAGATACCCCAGCCAGGCCAAGCCCAGCTGGACGAGCCGGTGAAACATATACGCCAAAACGAATATATCATCTCCGGCGACTTGTCGGTGCACGACTGGGCGGAGGTTTTCAACATCGATCTTAGTCATCATCGCATCAGCACAGTCGGCGGGCTTGTTGCCTGGCAGCTGGGCAGGATACCCCAGATGGGCGACACGGGCAGGCTTGGGAATTTGCAGTTTACGGTCGAGCAGGTCGCTGGGCGACGCGTCGGAGCTGTCAGGCTGAAACTGCTGGAGGGCCTGACATGCTAGCGATGTCGCAAGAGCTTCTCTGGATAGCCTGGCTTGCTGCCCTGGCGGTGAATGTCGTCCTGGCAGCCTTGTACAGCGGGCTGGAAATGGGCGTCTATTTGGCCAACAAGGTACGACTGTCGCTGCGGGCAGAGGCAGGCCAGGCCAGGGCCAAAACACTGCGAAACATGGTGCGAAACAGCGACAACCTCCTGGCTATGTTGCTGCTGGGTACAAATATTCACAACTACTTCGCAACCTTCGCAGTCAGTGCCATGGTAGTGTTAGCTGGGCGGGAAGACCGGGCTGAACTCTACACGCTGGCGATTATAACGCCCATGATGTTCGTCCTGGGCGACAGCGTGCCAAAGCTGGTTTTCCAACGCATGGGCAGCTTAATCTACCGTCTGACGCCAGTGCTGCGGGCAGCGGATATCTTCTTCAAAATCACGGGCCTAAGCTATCTCGTCAGGCTGGTTTCCAGAGCGCTGCTAGCCTTGCTGGGCCAAAAACAAGCCTCGTCGCTGTTAGGGCACGAGGGTCTATCAGCTGTGCTGGCTGAAGGCCAAGCCAGCGGCGCGCTGTCGCTGTCGCAAACGAACATGGCCCGGCGGGTCATGAACATGGACAAACTGAAAGTAGCAGACGTCTGTCAGCCTATGGAGCAAGTAGTATCAGCTCCGCGAGATATTAGCCTGACTGATTTTTTGACGATTATTCGCAAGCACGATTTCTCTCGTCTTCCTCTTATAGGCCAGGCTGGGCAGGTCGTCGGGGTTGTCGACGTTTACGACGTGCTAGCTGACGAGCAAAGTCGCCCGCCGGCGGAGTTCATGACGCAGCCTATGTTCGTCCCAGCAGAGGCCAACATCCGCGACGCTCTGGTGCAAATGCAACGCAGCCGAGCTGTCTTCGCCATCGTAACCCGCGCGGGGCAACACGTCGGAATCGTTACCGTCAAAGACTTCGTCGAGGAAATCACGGGAGAATTATAGGCAGGCCTGGCACAAGGCCTGGCGAAAATTTGTCAGCGGAATTTTTTCGGTGGGACAGCTTGACGGTGGCCAGGCGGTTTAGGCTAACCCCGGCCTCGGCCGCCACCCGACCGTAGCGTGGGCATCTTGCCCATGTTTTTTCTGTTTTTGTTTTTTGTAGCTATTCGTGATAAAGTTTGGCTATGGCTATTGCATACTTCGATTGTTTTACCGGCGCAGCGGGCGACATGATCGTCGCGAGCCTGCTTTCGGCAGGGGCTAGCTTCCAGGCCCTTGAGGGCGAGCTTGCCAAGTTGAAGCTTGGCGGGGTGTCTGTCCGCTTCGGGCCTGTTACGCTGGGTGGCTTGGTGTGCGGGCAATTTTCAGTAGACATAGACCCCCATGCCAGGCAGCCTCATCGACACCTGGGGGACATCCTCGAACTTATAGACAACGCCAAGCTGACCCCCGAAGCTGCAGATCTGGCCAGGCGAATATTCACGCGACTTGGCGCAGCGGAAGCCAAGGTGCATGGCTGCGATATCCAGGCGGTGCATTTCCACGAGGTCGGCGCAGCTGACAGCATCGTCGACATCGTCGCTACAGCGGTGGCGATGGAACTGTTGGGCATCGACAAACTTTTCTGCTCTGCCATTCCGCTGGGCAGCGGCACGATTACCTGTCAGCATGGCACCTTGCCCGTCCCGGCCCCAGCCACGGCTGAGCTGCTCATCGGCGCACAAACCTGTCCAGGCCCAGCTGATTGCACCGGCGAGCTGACCACGCCGACGGCAGCGGCGATATTCGCGGAACTGGCGGAGGGTTTTGGCCCGGCTCCGGCGATGGAAATATCAGCAATAGGCTATGGAGCTGGCACGCGTCGCTTCGCCAACCTGCCAAACGCGCTGCGGGTAATCCTCGGCAAGCCCAGCCCGGCAGGCCAGGGGGACACCGTTATCGAGCTGGCAGCGAACATCGACGACTGCTCCTGCGATGATCTCGGGGCGACCACCGAGAAGCTCATATCCGCGGGCTGTCTCGACGCCTGGGCCAGCCCGGTGTTTACCAAAAAATCTCGCCCAGCCTGGCTTCTCTGCGCACTGTGCAACCCAGCTGACCTTGCCCAGGCCCAGCGAATAATTTTCACCGAGACCACAACGCTGGGCATCCGCCAGCGCGAGGCCTGTCGAGCCAAGCTCACCCGGTCTATCGAAACCCTCGAGACGGCATTCGGGCCCATTCGCGTCAAGTTGGGTTGGCTTGACGGGCGGGCGATAACCGCCTCGCCGGAGTTTGTCGACTGCCAGGCCCAGGCCGATGCCCACCATGTCGCGGTGCGAGAAGTTATCGCCGCCGCCCGCCAAGCCTGGGCTGGGGGGGGGAGATGATGGCTATTGTTATGACGATATTGGCTGGGCTTGTTACGCTGATTTGGGTGTCGCGACACATTCAGCTGGAGCTTGAGCGGCGAAATGGTTTTGAGCTTACCGAGGACTATCCATGTCCAGCTGGCGAGATTGGGAAAATCAGCGTGCTCATTGCCGCCAAGGACGAGCAGGCCAATATCGCTCCGTGCATCGAAAGCCTGCTTATGCAGGACTATCCGAACCTGGAAATTATCGTCTGCAACGACCGCAGCGACGACGCTACCGGCGAGATAATCCACAAATTCGCTGCGGAGGATTCGCGCATCCGCGCGATAGACGTCGCTGAGCTGCCCCCGGGCTGGAAGGGCAAGAACCACGCGATGCACCTGGCGTCGCAATTGGCGACGGGCGAGTATTTGTTGTGCATCGACGCGGACTGCAAACAGCTCTCGCCGCGGAGCCTCTCTGTGGCGATGCAGCTGATGGCTGACCGCCAGGCTGGGCTGTTGTGCCTGTTGCCGAACCTGGAAATGAAGGGGTTTTGGGAGAACGTCGTTCAGCCCGTCGGCAGCGGGATACTGATGGTCTGGTTCGACCCGAAAAAAGTCAACAACCCCCGCAAGCCTCACGCCTATGCGAACGGCGCGTTTATGCTGTTTCGGCGGGACGTGTACGACGCCATCGGAGGCCACGAGGCCCTGCGAGACGTCATGCAGGAAGACATGGCCATCGCCGGGCTGGTCAAACAACGACAGCTGGGCCTGATCGTCGCCCGCAGCAACGGACTTTACAGCGTCCGCATGTACACCACCTTCGCCCAGACGATACAGGGCTGGACGCGGATTTTCTTCGGCTCGTTTCCGAGCCTTACCAGGCTGACAATCTCGCTGACTCTGATTTTAATGGTAGGCCTGTTTCCGTATCTCGCAGCTGCGATGGGCCTGTCGCTGGGCGAGGGCGACAACCTCTGGCGGGTCTGTGGCTATCTGGGCGTAGCGACGGTGGTACTGCAGCTGACCCTCATGGCCGGGTTTTACAGGCTGATCCGCGTGCGGTGGGAATTGTTCTGGACATACCCCCTCGGAGTTTTGCTGACGGCATGGACGATTTTCCAAGCCATGCTCAAACACATCCCAGGTGCGAAAATCACCTGGAAAGGCACAGCATACAGCCAGCGGTAACAAACGGAGTTTTTTGGCGGAACAGTAAGCTCGTGTGCAAGATTTGATTTCGGATTGTGGATTTTGGATTGGGCTTAATCCGAAATCGAAAACCTCTCGTCCGACAATCATCTTGAAAACTCACTTGGCGTGTGATACAAAAATGCCATAAAAATGTTCGGGTCGCTTTGCGCCCCTGTCCCTGTCGGCCTATGGCGAAAATTTGGAGAACGAACGTGCGAAATAAAAAAAAACATATTGGGGTTACAATGGGGACTCTGCTTTGCTTTGTTGGCATCCTTTCGTTGATGGGCTGCTGGGACGCTACCAAGCGAGCGGCTGGGCGAAATATCCAAAAGGCTACCGCGCAGGCGACCGCGCTTTACGCCCAGGCTAATAGCTTGCTCGGCCAGGCCCAGTTGGCCACTGACGGGAAGCCTTTGCCCGGCGAGGACAAATCGCTGGACCCAGCTATTCTCAAATTGCTAAGTCAAGCAGAGGCTGTGCTGACGACGGCGCTGAAGGAAAATTATCAAGGCCGACCCGACAACGCTGTCCCACATGCTGACGTGGCCCTGGCCAAGATGACACTCGGCGAGGTGCGGAACCTGCAAGGCCAATGTTATGCAAACTCTGCCAGGATGGCTTTGCGACGGGCGGCTGCGTCGCTGAATAAAGCGAAGGAACAGTTGGACCAGGCCCAGCGAGGGAACAGCTTCGTCCAGGCTTTCGATTTGCGAGTTCGCAACGCCAGGCAAACCCTGAAAGACCTCGATGCCCAAGCCCAGGCGATTGAGAAGAACAAAGCTACCATTTCCGCGGAGAAAACCAGGTTGGCGAGGGACATCGCAGCCCGCCAGGCTACCATCGCCAAGTTGAACAAAACGATAGAAGCTGATGGTGCCCAGGCCAGTTCGTTGCGAAAGGACAGTTCGTTGTCGACCGGCGAAGCCAGCTTGGCAAAACTCGACGCCGCATTGAAAATCGAGGAAGGCATTCGCACGGACAGAGTGAAAATCGCGAAGATTCAAGACCAGGTTCGGGGGCTCAAAGGGCAGGGGGATTATTGCGACTATCAGCTAAGTCAAGCTGATCATAAGCTCTCGCAGATCGCAGCCAATCGTAAAAATTGCAAGTTCACAGCCTCGCGCGATGCGGAGTTTCTCCGCGTCCAGGCTGGGGAGGTAGCTGCGTTGTGGAAGCTGGCCAGCGAGGCCCAGGCCCAGGCTGGTCGTGCGTGCAGCGAAGCTCTTGACCTGGCGGGTCAGGCCCGGAGGGCATGGAACTCCGCTGGGGAAGAGCTAAGCCAGGCCGGTCGGCTGGGGTCGAACAAGCAGGCGACGATTCTCTCTATCAATGGCGAGTCCAAGGCCCTGGCTTCAGCTATGGAGATGACCTTGTGGGACATGAACCGCCGAGTCGACAGGTTTGTCAAGCAAGCTGAGGCTCTGTGGGGCCAGCTTCACGCGGCCAGGCCTGCGGAGCCTGTCGATAAGTCTTTGAAGGATTTTCTCGACCGCACCGCCAGCAGCGCACAGGACGCCCTGGCCCAGAGCAAGGCAGCTTTGACTTTGCGAACCCAAGCCAGCCAGGCCAGCCCACCAGCCCGACGGTGGTATTATCAGCGAGACCTCGTAGGTGCGTATGTCCGCTATTCCCAGTCGCTCGATGCAGCAGGTCAGCCTGACCAGGCCCAGGCAATGCTGAGCAAGGCTCGCGAACTCGTCGGGCAAATTGAGCGCCAGGCAAGACAAGCCGAGCAGAAGCAATCGATAGCCGGGCTAAAAAAACTAACCGGAATGAAAACGGAAAAACCGGCATCGCCAGCACCGCCGGCAAAATTAACAGCACCCAAAAAACCAGCCAAATCAACGGCACCCAAAGCGCCAGCCAAGCCGACCCACCCGAAAAAAAACGGGGTCTTGAAAAAACTCTTCTAAGCAAACCCAGGCGATGCGAAAGTATAAAAACAAAGCTATTGCCGAACTTTCCGGCGAGTTGTGTTCAAGCCTGCCCAGGTTGCGGAAGGGGTTTCTCGACGCAGCGGAGGACTTGCTGCAACTGACTAACCCAGATCAGGCGTATCCCTACGAGTTTGTGGTTTTTCGGCTGACCGGTTATCGGCCACAAGCCCGGACCAAGCGGGTATTCGACGGCAAGGGGCTGCGAAATGACCTGCTGGTGCTTATGCTCGACGTCTCCGACAGCTTCGAGCTGCACACGAGCGACTACAGCGAGAAGGTCTACGACACGGCTGCGATGGCCCGGCGGTTCGATGTGTCCACCAAAACCATCCAGCGCTGGAGGCTGCGGGGCCTGCCAGCCCGGCGACTGATTTTCCCCGACGGCAAACGACGCATAGGCTTTCTCGACAGCTCCGTCGAGTGGTTCCTGCACGACCACCTCGCCGACGTACAGCGGTCGATGAAGTTCTCGCAACTCTCCCAGGCTGAGCGAGACAAAATCATCACCCGGGCCAGACGCATGGCTACTTTTGCCAACTGCACCCTGATCGAAATCGCCCGCAGACTAGCCCGGCGAACGGGCCGGGCTGTCGAAACCATACGATACACCATCCGCAAGCACGACACGGAGTTCCCGGACAAAGCTATCTTCCCACACCTGCTCAGCTCAGTCGGTGGCCAGGAAAAAAGGCTGATTTATCGCAGCTTTCTGCGGGGTGAGTCTGTGGGCAAGCTCGCTCAGCGATATCGTCGCACACGCGGCAGCATTTATCGCATCGTAAACGAGATGCGGGCACATCAGCTGTTGGAACAGCCCGTATCGTTTGTCTACAACGAATGTTTCGAGTCGCCCAACGCCGAGAAGAGTATCTTCGCTGAGGATAACGAAGCCCAGGCTGATGCGACGAAAAAAGTCAAAACTCCCGCTGATCTCCCGCCATATCTCAAAACGCTCTACGACGTGCCGCTGCTGTCGGCCAAGCAGGAATATCAGCTGTTTTGCCAATACAATTTTCTCAAGTTCAAAGCTGACAAGTGTCGCAAGCAAATCGACCCCAAGCACGCCCTGGCCAAGCAGGTCAAAGAGGTCGAGTCGCTTCTGCTCCAGGCCAACGTCCTCAAGAACCACATCGTCCGGGCGAATCTCCGCCTGGTCGTTTCCATCGCCAAGAGGCACCTCCGAGGCCCACTGAACCTCTTCGAACTTATCAGCGACGGGAATATCTCGCTTATGCGGGCGGTGGAAAAGTTCGATTTCGCGCGAGGCTTTCGCTTCAGTACATACGCATCGTGGGCTATTATGCGAAACTTCGCCCGATCGGTGCCCAAAGAGCGATATCGTCTCGACCGTTTCGCCACGGGCAACGAAGAGATACTCGATATCGCAGCTGGGCTTAGAAGCTACGACCCGCGGGAAAACAACTCCGCCGAGATGCGCGAAACCATCGACGTGCTGATGCAGCACCTCACCCCGCGAGAGCGGACGATTCTGACCGAGCATTACGGCCTGGACGAAGCGGGGCGCACCAAAACTTTCGATCAGCTAGGCAAGAGGCTGGGGATATCCAAAGAGCGCGTCCGGCAGATAGAGATCCAAGCCCTGGAAAAACTTCGCGAAATCTCCGACGCGAGAGAAAATATCTGACACCCCCCCCTACTTGCCCAGTAAAACTATCGCGTAGCAGGCGATGCCTTCGTTGCGTCCTATCAGTCCCATGCCCTCGGCGGTTTTGGCCTTGACGGAGACGTCGCTGGCGGGGACTTCCAACAGCTTGGCGATATTGCAAGCCAGGGCTGATTTCACAGGCCCGAGCTTCGGAGTCTCAGCCAGGATGGTTATGTCGCAGTTGCCCACCGTATACCCAGCCTCGCTTGCCAGCTCGAGCGCCCGAGCGACGAAGATGCTGCTGTCAGCTCCTGCCCATTGCGGGTCGGTATCGGGAAAATGCTCGCCGATATCCCCAGCTGCGAGCGCGCCGAAAATAGCGTCAGCCAGGGCGTGGAGCACCACGTCGCCATCGCTGTGGGCCCCCAGGCCCGCGGAGTGTTCCGCCTTCACACCGCCCAGCACCAACGCCCTGCCCGGGACGAAATGGTGCGAATCGAAGCCTAGTCCTATACGCGTCATTTCAGCAGGATATGAAAAAATGATTTTTATGGCAAGAAGTTAGAAAAGTTTCCCCGCTGAGATACCGATTAGATGTGTGTCCCCTTGGTAGGGACGGATTGGAGTTTGTGTAGCTCTGTACCCCGGTGTTGGCTGATCGTTTCAGCCAGGCGGTGGCCTGTGCGTTAAAAAACGCCAAAAAACTGGACTCGTAGATGGAGAGATGTAGTAGATGACAAGTCAATTACTGACAAATACGGCTGGGGAACAGCAGCAGGACAATGAGCGAGAACAAACGACTTCTGTGCGAAGGAAAATAATAGGGCCGCTGATGGCGGCGATGTTGAGCTTGGGGCTTGTTTCGGTGGAGGCTTCGCATTGGGGCCTGGCTGCTGCGATGGGTGCAAGTTTGCTGTTTGGTTGTTGCATGGTCGCGGGGTTGTACGCGTTTCTTGGCAGGGTCGACCGCAGGCTGAAGGCGGAAATCGAAGGTCGCAAGCGGGCGGACGAGGAAAGCAAGAGGCTTCAGACCGCGCTGGATTATTCCGCTGACGCTATTTTTCTGGTGGATCGAAAATCCATGAAGTTTGTGGAGA
>QNCB01000013.1 GCA_003644335.1 Planctomycetota bacterium
CTTTTTCATCTTACAGCTGCATTTTCAACATGGGCTGATATCTCCTGATCAGCTTAACTTGTGTGTTTCATAATCGGCAGCGGACGTCCACGAGACGCCCGCTGTTTTTTTTTAGCTATCAGTAGTCGTAAACTTCCGCACTTTTTGCGAGGCGCGGAATTCCCATCGTGTCATTCCCGCCTGCGCGGGAATGACAAAAACAACAAAGAAAAACAAAAAAACATGGGCGAGACGCCCACGCTACCATGGCTACCCCGCAAACAGCTGCGGTGTAGCCATGCCACCCGACCACAACATGATGGCTTGACAGCTCCTACGGAGCTTGTTTCGTAGCGGCCTTTTACTACAAAGATATCGCTCCTACGGAGCTAAAACAAAAAGCTGTGAACGGTTACTTTCAATTATCCGCACCACATTACATTTTCCACAAGGGCAGGCCCGTAACATCATCAAGACCCCGTTTATAAGCGGGTCCATCTAGCTCAATAATTTCAAATTCACAGGCAAAAACTGTTGTTCCAGGTACCAGGTGGCCACCTATGGCGTTATCATGTTCGTCGCTTAATGTTATGTGGGCGTGGATAATCGGCTTGCCATCACGAAGCGAGACATTGCCGATAAGTGCGGTTATTTCAAGCGGCTCATCGAACTCCTGGAATTGATATTCTTTCGTCTCTTGATTATAGAATCCTACATTTGCTTTTTGGACGGCACCGAGGGCGTTTATTATTCCAAGTGTTATATTTTCTTTTTCACAAATGTTTGTCAGCTCCTCAAGTATGTCCTTGCCGTAGTCAAGCTTTCCCATAAAGACATTTTTAACTTTGCACTTATTGTATATAGCCATCGAAAACTCCCAATAAAATTTTATAGAAGTGCGGTCTTCAGCACATTTGGTACAAAACTTTAAAAATTAAAATAACCATACTACAACACCCAGCGATATCACAGATAGTGTGGAGCTGATCACCACTATTGCAGCCGAAACTTTTTCGTCGCCCCCGATTTGGCCCGCTAATATATGGCTTGAAACAGCTGTCGGACATGCGAGCATTATCATTGCGATTCGTTTTTCCACTTCTCCAATATCAATTAGTCGAATCATTAAATATCCAATTAGAGGTGCGCCCATGATTTTTATTAATGACGATATAAACGCAGCCTTAACCACATCTTTGACTATTTTCTCATTTACAAGAGTTCCACCTATACATAACAGTGCAAGTGGCAGCGACATTTGTCCTATTGCCGATAAAGTTCTACCAATTGGCACAGGGATATTTTGAAAAAACAGAGAATATATAATTCCACTAATACAGGATAACAATAAAGGATTCCGGGCCATTCTTTGAAGGATTTGTCTCACGACTTTTTTTTCAAGCTTATGTTGCACACTTAAAAGAACTGTTATCGCAGCTGCATTATAACACGACACCATAATCGCCACAACAACCACCGCTATCCCAACTGCGTGATTACCCGTTTCTGTAAAACTGCAAACCACCACAGGCAGCCCGATGTAGGCCAAGTTCCCTCTGAATGCACCCTGTACGAAAACCCCTCTCGTTGAAGGTTTTAATTTCAATAAAGTTGAAACAATATAGCCCAGGATCAAAGACCCTATCATTCCGCCAAAAACGACAGCAACAGTTCTACCTGCCACGGCAACTTCATAATCAGCAATGGCGGCATTGTAGAACAAGAGGCATGGCAGGGCGACCCAGTAGACTAACTCGCTGAGAGTTTTGTCGAATTCGGCGCGTACAAAGTTGGTCTTTCTGAGTATTGCTCCAAGGGTGATTACCGCAAAAACCGGAAATAGTGTAAACAGCACCTGCATGCGAAAATTATTGTCGGCATGACAAAATAAGTCAAAACAATTTTTTGCTGTTCAATTGATTTATCTGACAATATTTTTCGGTTTATTTTCAATGAAACTCTTCACATTATCAATTGAAGTATTCAACAGGCGTTGCCTAGCTGAATGAGTTGCCCAAGCTATGTGCGGCGTAATATAACAGTTCTTCGCACTAAAAAGCGGATTGTCAGATTTCGGAGGTTCACTTGAAAGCACATCAAGACCTGCTCCTGCTATTTGACCGGCATTTAAAGCGTCAGCCAGGTCTTGTTCATCAATAAGCGGTCCGCGACTGGTGTTAATCAGAAAAGCCGACTTCTTCATCAGAGTCAGGCGTTGAGCGTTCACCATGCCCTCGTTCTCCGGCGTAAGAGGACAGTGCAGGCTGATGACATCGCTTTCGGCAAAAAGCTTGTCCAAGTCAACAAACTGTACATCAAGGTCTGCCATCTTATCGGCATAGACATCATAAGCGATAACATTCATGCCGAAAGCCCTTGCCAGTGCCGCTGTGGCCTGTCCGATGCGTCCGTACCCGACAATTCCCATAGTCAAACCCGCAAGCTCTATTAAAGGTTTGTCCCAGTAGCAAAAGTCCGGACAGGCTGCCCAACGACCCTCGTGCACCGTTACCGAGTGATAACCAACATGCTGTGTAAGTTCCAGAAGATGGGCAAAAACCATCTGAGCCACGGATTGTGTACCATAGGTCGGAACATTAGTTACGATTATATTTCTTTTTTTAGCGGCTGCGGTATCCACCACGTTATAACCAGTAGCGGTTACACCTATATATTTTAGTTTGGGCAATTGCGCAAGTGTTTCCTCATCAAAAACGATTTTATTAGTGATTAGGATATCCGCGTCTTTGCTTCGCTCGATTACTTTGTCTTTGGGTGTAACATCGTAAATATCAAGCTCGCCAAAGGCTTTAAGGCCGTCCCAACTCAAATCTCCGGGATTAAGTGTCCCGCCATCTAAAACTACAATTCTCATATTCTTTCCCTTATTTTACAGTTATTATTTATCCAAATACTTCATGCATTCTATCGCAGTAATATCTGACATTATCCCACTCGGCATCGGGTGCGATATGGTGATCTGGACAGGGAATATAGCCGCCCAGTTCAACCAGCGGTTTCAGGCGTTCTATTTCCGCATCCACCGCGGCTTTGTCCTGGGCAAATACTATTTTCCTCATACCGCCAACGCCCCGCAATGTTTTCCCGTATTGTTCCCGCATTTCCTTGATGGACGCACCCCATGTACCCACTTCTATCGGGAACATTACATTAATGCCGTTATTCATCCAGGTGGGTATTAACGAATCGATCAGGCCGTCACAGTCAACAAATGCGAGATCAATACCGTATTGACGGGCCAGGTTCGTCAGACGCCTGTACTGAGGGCCTGCCAGTTCGTTAAACAGCGGCGGCGAAACCAGCGGGCCGTGGTTGTAGCATATATCTTCCCAGAAATAGACGAGATCAAACTGTGCGCCGGTATCCAGTATCGCCTTGATGTTCTGATAACCCTGTTCAGCGACCGTCTCCACCATTTCCTCAAGCAGTGCTGGATCGTCGACAGCCATGTAGGTCAACTCCTCCAATCCAAGCCAGTTCCTGAGTTCTCCCATCATGCTTCCACCATAAAGCACATAGGGGAAGTCCCGGTCTCCGCCCTGCAGGAACTCCCGCCCCCCGGAACCGAACGGAAGCATTTCGCCGCTATTCATTCGCACAAGAGCCTTATCAATGGCTTCTTGCGAAAACCGCAGGCGTGGCTTGTACAGTTCTTCCCAGCTCTTCCTGTCTGTCAGAGAGTAACCCACTTCTGCGGCTATGCCTCCGGCATCGGGGCTTTCCACAACGATCGCACCTTCTTCATTAAGCACATGCCGTATGCCATCTGGAAGTTCTTTGACTACCTTTTTTTCAAAGGGAGGATAAAGAACACGCCAACGCAAATCGACCGAACCAACCGGGTAGAATGTATAGTCCCAGTTGAAATCAAAGCCGAGTTTTTTGTCTAGTTGTGCGTCATAAACATTACCACACGCCCAGCCGTCGGCCTGTTCTTTGGTTACATGACCTTCCGCCAGCCATTTATGGAGCGTTTCCCGCCAGAAGCCGAACCGCACCAGCGGCATCCGGTCATAATCCTCATAACGCAATATTGCGTTCACCCGTTCGCGGTTGTTCATAATTTTAATTTCCGTCTCTTTAAAGGCACGGGGTTTGCCCGCCGTCGACCAGTATTTCTGTTCCGGTTATCGAGCTTGATAAATCTGATGCCAGAAACAATGCCAGTGCCGCAATTTCCGCTGGTTTAGCGAACCGCCCCAATGGAATACTGGTTAGAGTTTCTGCAATAACATCCTCAAGGCTTACGCCTTTGGCGTCGGCGACTTGTTGCGATAAACGCGTTGCCCGTTCAGATTCTGTGGCTCCGGGCGATATGGCGTTTATGCGAATATTGTGCTGCGCCAGCTCTTTACTGACTCCCCGGGTAAAACTAAGCACTCCGGCATTTGTTATTCCTACCGGCAACAGGGTCGCTTTCGGCGTCCTGCCGGCAGCCCCTACAATATTGACAATACGCCCATCTTTCTGCGAGATCATGTGAGGAGTTACTTCCCGCACCATGCGGATATACCCCATCAATTTGAGCATCAGGGGATCTATAAACTCCTGATCCTCTAATTCAAGGAATGATCCGCCGTGAGCCGCGCCCGCACAGTTAACCAGTATGTCAATCCGTTTGAATTGATCTATAGTAGCTTTCACTATGGATTTTATACTGTCTGGTTTTGTCAAATCAGCGTCAATACCTGTTACTTTATTCTTCAGTCCGTCCGGTCGTGTGATGTTCTCAATCTCCGGGACCGCTGTCTTGCCGTTTTTTCTTCCGACAATGACAATGTTTGCGCCTTCGCGGAAAAGTGCTTGTGCGCAGACCAGCCCGATTCCCGAACTGCCGCCGGTTACGATTGCCGTTTTCCCTGATAATTGCACATCTAGCATTACATTCCCTCTTTAGCGGCACATCAACTGCCTGCAGGATCGTTAACCGGATAGGTCGGCTTTTGCCCGGAAAGTACTTCGTGAATTCCCTGGGCAGCCGTAAGTGCCATCCGAACCATACATTCCGTCGTAAGCGCCGCGTTGTGCGGGGTAAGAATTACATTATCCAAAGCAAACAGCGGATGATCCTGCGGAGGAGGTTCCTGTTCGAATACATCCAGACCGGCTCCGCCGATTTCCCCGTTTTGCAATGCGCTTATCAACTCTTCCTCAACAATCAAATCCCCCCGGGCGGTATTTATCAAATACGCAGACGGCTTCATCATTTCGAATTCGCGTTTGCCGATACTGTGCTTCGTCTCTTCGGTGGAAGGAATATGCAACGAGATAAAATCGGCCGTTTTGAACATCTCGTCCCAGTCATCCACCTTGACGACTCCTTCCGGGCAGTCCTCTGCTTTGAGAAAAGGATCGTAGCCGATAACATTCATGCCCAGTCCGAGGGAAGCTTTCCGGGCTACCAGACGACCAATCTTGCCCAATCCAATAACGCCCAGTGTTTTTCCTTCTAAATCCATCCCTTTCAGGCGATTGCGGATTTCGAAATCACCGGATCGCATCGCCTTGTCGCATCGCACGATATTTCTTCCGAGCGCAATAATGAAGCCGACCGCAAGTTCCGCAACCGTGTTGCAATTCGCGTTTGGGGTATAGGTAACGATGATTCCCTGTTCCGTCGCCTGTTTTACATCGATATTGTCCACGCCCACTCCGTGACGCCCAATGACCCGCAGCTTGGTGCCGGCCTTCAGCACTTCCGCCGGAAACGGGGCTGTCCGCGCCAGGATCGCGTCACAGTCAACCACATCCTCTTTCATCTGCTCGGCGGTAATTCCCTGTCCCATCTTTATTTCATACCCTCTGTCTCTAAGGTATGTTTTGCCCTCTTTGGCAACATCCTGGGGAATAAGCACTTTGTATTTTTCCATTGTCAAAATCTCCTTTTCAGTTCCCTTTAAGCCTTATACTTGGTCGCGATAGCGGAAAAACCGGATTTCAATACATTGATATCCAGCGACTCCATGACCATCTGCATTCCGCGCGGTATCCACTTATCCAGAAGAGCCGGCCCTGCGTGCATCGCGAAAACCTTGCCGTGTTTTTCCGCCGCCTGCGCGACCTTTTCAATGGCTTCCTGCACGGTGTCTCCCATCAGCTCGCCGGGAACGCCCAGAGAGATTGACAGATCGTTGGGGCCAACCAACAATACGTCGATCCCCTCTACTCCGGCAATGGCATCGATATTTTCAATGCCTTCTTTCGTTTCAATTTGCGCTATCGCCAGCGTGCTTTCGTTCTGCGCTGCCATAAACGCCTGAACATCGTTTCCAAGACCGGCAAAACAGGTGGAAACACCAGCGCTCCCCAGCCCTCTGTTGCCGATGGGCGCATAGCGTGCCCATGAAGCTAACGCCTCTGCCTCTGCCTGCGAACCGACCATCGGAACCATCACGCCGTCGGCTCCGGCATCCATTATTCTCGAAACATATCCTCTTGACAGCTCCGGTACCCGGGCGAAAATTCCAATTCCGATAGACCGGGCAACCTTGGCGATATCCGAAAATGTTTCCATTGAAAATGGACCATGTTCCATATCCAGCATAATAAAATCAAGATTACCCTCTGCCGCTATCTGTGCGATACCAGCATTTCTTACCATCCGTACCATTGTACCAACTATCCGGTTGCCGTTTCGTAACTCTTTTACTGCCATTTTTACATCTCCCTGTAATTTACATTGTTTATTATCACTACTTCAATTCAATGCTACTGAAATCCACCTGATGATCAACCAACCACTTGACATAATCCGCCAAGCCTTCTTCCAAGTGGTATTTAACTTCAAAGCCAAGTTCCTGTTGCGCCGGCGTTATATCAAATGATCCACGCAGGACATGAATATCCGACCACGGAGCCAGGCCGGGACCTACATTGATAGCCGCGCCTGGAACAACCTTTTTAACCGCAGCCACAACCTCGGCCACGGAATAATGTTTCCCGTTACTGATATTGAATGTTCGACAGGTTAACGATTGCTTTTGATAGGCTAACACCAGTGCATTTGCCAAATCCTTAACATAGGTCAGGTTGGCCCGGAAGTCGCCGCCAGTTGGATCATTAACTTCAACCCCTCTCAAGGCACTCATCAAGTAATGCCGCACCGGGCCGCGGGACAGATCAAACTTTCCCGGCAGCTCGGGCGGTCCCCAAACCCAGGAGGCTCTGACCGTGCATGAATCAACGCCGTATGTTTTATGGTACATGTTTGTAACCAATTCCCCCATATACTTTGTCGTGCCATAGACATTGTCTGGCGAAATCGAGTCCGTTTCTTTAATAAACCCATCCGGATTGGACGATTGAAATACCGCGCCTGTACTAACATAAACTACGCGACGCCAATTTAAATGGCGAGCCAGTTCCAATAAATTCTGTGTGGCAAGAACATTTATTTGGGTTGCTGACAAAGGTACAGGACGACAGGACGAGACATTGGGCAGTGCCGCTGAATGGATCACGCCCTCTACATTGTATTTTTTTGCAGTCTCCAGTAAATGCGCCCAGTCGTTCAGGTCGCCCTGAACCCAATCCACTTTCACAGAACCTGTTTCAACCGGATTTAATGTGCATTCCAATCGATCATAGGCAACCACATCTATTCCGGCTTCAACACATTGAATTACCGTGTTGTAGCCGACAATACCAGCTGCTCCGGTAACGAGTACACTCATCTTTTATCCCCTAAATTAAAAGTTTTCCATTATCCAGGATCGGCACGCCATCGACTTCCACCACGGCGCCGGAGTAGGCAACATCAATATGGCAGGGCGCGGCCACATTGCCGCCAATGGCATAGTTGCTGCCAATCCCGTGATGCCCATGCCCAAGGTGCCCAAGGTCTTCCTGGTTGGTTGCCTTGACCCGGCAGTGAGGATTCAGCCCGATGCCGAATTCAGCGAAATTATAGGCCCGTTTGTCATCCAGAACCGCGAGGGCATTTCTGAGATAGTCCGCCGCATGTCCGCCCGAAATTTTCGTAATCAGCCCCTCTTTCACCTCGATGACAACCTTTTCATCGTACAAGGCGCCGTATCCCATCACTCGTATGTTGGCGACCAGAACACCTTCCGTGGAACCTTCGATCGGGGAAATGTTTATTTCACTGTTCGGCAGTGATGCGAAGTCTCCAGACTGAGTAAATATCCCGGTCTCATACTGAACCGGACGACCGGATATCTCTCCCGTCAAATCCGTGCCGTCAGGTGAGGTCATTCGTATTTTACTGCCTTTGGCGATCGCAGCACCCAGCGTGCGTCCCAGCTTATCCGCCGCCGCATAGTCGCCGAGAATACCGCCCGTGCATAAAGCGTCTTCCGTCGCCTCGCACATCGTGCAGCCCCGCGCGCCATTCTTGACGGCTTCGATACGGGCATCCGTATGAGTCATCGACCAGGTTGTGGGGAAGAAAAACACATCACTTTTCGCGCAGGCCCCGACCACGGGTTTGGGCACCTGTCGACCATGCGCGCCGGTTGGCGTAAAACAAACGATGGTCGGTATTCCGCCAACGGCATAAGCCGCCGACGCCAGCGCTTCAGCCATGCGCATCTTGTTTGTGTCACAGGCGATGACTACATTCTCGCCTTCTTTCACTCCGGCACATTGCGTCATCGCCTTCATGGCTCCGCGAACCATTTCAATAAAGCTCGTAGGTGCAGGTGTATAATGAAAATATTCAATTGGATATGCCATTTGATAGTCTCCTTATCATGATTTTCTAACAATTAAACTGCAATCCGCAATATGAACTTGACGATCCATAGAAATATTCGCAATTCGATTTGAAAGCATTGCGTGGGCCTGTGAAGCAAAATCAGAGAGATGACAGTCCACGGTTGTCAGGGGAACTTTGTAGAATTGAGACAAAGGGATATTGTCAAAGCCAGTTATCCTCAAATCGGCGGGGATATCCATGCCGTAACTTAATGCAGCCTCGATAAAACCTACAGCATTCCAGTCGTTATAGCAGATGATTGCTTCGGGCCTGGATTTTAGCTTGATAAATTTCTTAAAAAGCTCCCTTCCCCCTTCTTCTCCGTCCTGCTCCACCTCAAGTATCCACTTGTTATTAATTGACACCCCATATAATTTCGCGTTCTTGATAAATGCAGCTTTTCTGGCAGAAACCAGAGAGCCTTTAACCCCCTTGGCATATCCTGCCGATTTAATCCCTGTGTCCCGCAGGTGCTCTAAAATCGCCTTTATTCCCCGCTCATCGTTCACAACAAGATAATCAACAGTTTGACATTTCGGAACAGCAGCCAGCCACAATGCCGGAATACCGGACTCTTTCAATAGAATTGATTTGTCGACATTTCTGGGGCAAAATACTACCCCGTCAACATTTTCCTCTTTTAATCTTGAAATGATTTTATCCGCTGAAGTGTGAGAACTGTCGTCAACAAGTAAATTTCCGCATTCGCCTACAACCATCATATTAAAAAGACGGATAAATTCCGCATGAAAAGGATCGCTCAAGCCAGGAGCAACATACGCATAAAGCCTCTTGGTTCTGGGTATTTTTACAACAAAATTGCCCACGGAAGGACGGCGTTTTATTATGCCTCTGGTTTCAAGTAATTGAATAACCCTGCGAAGCGTGGACCGTGAAACATTAAGCTCAGCCGCGAGCTTGTCCTCTCCCGGCAATCTTGAAGAAACTTTGTAAGTTTCATTTCTGATTCTCTCTTCGAGAATCATTGCTGTTTTTTCATATAACAGACTCATTCATCACGCGGCCCTGAACAGGTTATACTTTCTCGTTACACACTGCATACCGGTATGCTACCAGTACCTTATTTGTAATGCAAGCAAATTCGAGTTTTTTTTCACAGCCATCCCATATACGGCAGAAATTCGGTTGTTAGTCACATTTTAACCAATAAACATACATGGTTGCGGCTGGGTCGTCAGAATGTCAACCCGCATTTTTTTTAGCTCCGCAGGAGCGACATCTTAAATTGCTCCAAAAACCAACACAAAGACGCCGCTCCTACGGAGCTAAAAATTCATACCCCATTTTACCAAGATGAGACGGCCGATCGCGAGACTGACTACTACTACGTGCGCGTATGTCAGGAGGATGGCAGGATGGCGAACAGGCATGGTCCAGTCCTGTATGGATGACGCGTACAACCTGAGAGTGAATAAGGAACGGCCAACAAACGGATCCAGCCGGCTTTTTTTTTAACTGCCGATATAATTCTGGAAAAGTTCCTCTGCCAGTTTTTCAGCGGTTTTCTCCAGGCGATGGGGGGTTTCGTAAGTACCCGCCGCGATTTCCTGCCGGACTTGCCGGATGAGTTCCATGCGGGCGGGCGGGAGCTCGTGCAACCTGGCGGCGAGCTTGCCTATGATAGCCCGGTCGCTGGGGGAAACTTCCCCAAAAGTCCCGCCGGGGCGAGGGGCTGGCTTGGCTGCTCGCCAGCTCGGGTCGGCCTGGGCCAATTTTGTTCCGGAAATTTGATTGTTATCGATCTGGTTCATCTTCATGCCTCGATTCCTGCCCTGCTCGCGCACCGGCAGAGTATTTTCCAACAAGGGGCAAAAAATGAAGAGAGATCCGTTCTCAATCACCATCGCGACGCCAGCAGCCCGGGTTCCAGCAAAACTTTCACTGCCAGCCTGCCAATTCCATTCAGCCAGCTGAGCAATCCAGCCTACACCAACGTCCATCCACTGCATGTATCGACAAGAATACCAGGGGGACTTAAGCCAATATGACTATTAGGATTATTTTATAACACCCTGCCAGAAAAAGGGTAACAACCACCCCCTAGCTGCCGCCAAAGATTTATTTCGTTATCGGACCATGTAGCAGGCCTCGCTAATTACCCAACCTGCACATCTTACCCAAATTGACAGGGCTTGCGGACTGGTTGATTGGTTGACTGGTTGACTGGTTGGCTGGGGAAAGATTACAAACGAGCCGCGACCCGACCGGCAGGGGGCGGGGATATGTGACTTGGGCGTCTTGCCCATTTCAGTGATGGGTGCCATGTAGGCGGTCCAATATATATTCTGGGGAAGAAGGAATGTATCCGGAAAAGAGAGCCCCAGGCTGGCAGGTCCGTTGCACTCGGTGTGGATTCACAGAGCCATGGGGAAAATACGGTATCCGTCGGGGTGCCTGGTCATGGAAAAAATATACAATCGGGCGTTGTCCGAGCTGCAAACGGTTCGGCTTTCATGCCATCGAAAGGCGTCCAA
>QNCB01000014.1 GCA_003644335.1 Planctomycetota bacterium
GTTCCTCACCTGGAATTGTCGTCATATCAACAACGCAGACACTAAGCCTATCATAAGGTCCATTTGCATGACAGCCGGATATACGTGCCCGGAGATTTGCACGCCACAAGAACTTCTTCTGGAAGATGAAGATGAAATATCAGGATGAAATCATAGCTGAGGTTTGGAAAAACCGTGATGCGTACGCGGCACGACATCACCACAATCTGCGGGAAATTGTTGCGGACTTACAGAAGCGACAGCAAACCCCTTTGTCTCGCCTTGTCGATAGGCGGACTCGATCAGCCACTTCCAATGCACAAAAGTAAAAGCTACGGTTCGCCTCTTTCGTTTTTACCATGAAGTGCATGAAGGCCTGGAAGATTTTTAACAAACAAAAACCAACTTCACGATTTTCTTTGTGTTCTTTGCGTTCTTTTGCGGTAAATTTTTTTTGTGGTTTTGATGAGGAAAATCGTATGCCGAAGGTTGCGGTAATTGTAGTTGGTGCCGGGTCGGGTAGCAGGTTTGGCCAGGGTCGCAACAAAATTTTCGCCAAGGTGGCAGGCCAGGCTATGTTCCTGCGAACCCTGTCGGCGTTTGGCTCGCGCGATGACGTCTGCCAGAGTATCTTCGTTTGCTCCCAAGCTGACAGGCCCGAAATCCAGGATCAATTCGCAGGTCATCTCGGACTGATGGGTATCTCGCTGGTTACGGGCGGGCAGACGCGAAGCCAATCCGTCCGCAACGCGCTGGCGGAGGTTTCCGACCAGGCCCAGCTTATTTGCGTGCACGACGCAGCCAGGCCCTGCATCGCCCAGGCGTGGATAGACGCGGTTTTCCACGCCGCCGCCAAAACCGGCGCCGCCATGCTGGCCTTGCCGATCCACGGCACGGTCAAACGCGTCGACGAAAACAATCTGATAACCCAGACCCTGCCCAGAGACCAATTCGCTGGGCTGTGGGAAGCTCAGACGCCGCAGGTTTTTCAGCGGGATATACTTTTAGCTGCCTATGAAGCCGACGCCGATGCCACCGACGACGCAGCACTTGTCGAAGCGACAGGCCAGGCTGTGAAAATAGTCCCCGGCGACGGGCGAAACATAAAAGTAACCACGCCAGCTGACCTGAAGTTCGTCAACGAAGTCTTCAAAACCCTTCCGAAACCCGCCGCTAACCGACTAGCTCACCCGTTCCGAGAGGACCTGAGGTGACGGTTTGCGAAATTCGACATTGATTCCTCAATCGGGCTTTGGAATTCGACATTCCCCAGACTCCCCAGCCATTCCCCATTGCTCCGAGCTGCTGGGTGTGTTATATAGCTGGTCATGCAAAATACTGAAAAACCAGCCGTGGCTGTGCTTATCCCATGCCACAACGAAGAACAAACCGTCGTGAAGGTCGTCGAAGATTTCCGCCGCGAGCTGCCCGATGCGACGATTTACGTTTTCGATAATTGCTCGACCGACCGCACAGCTGAGCTTGCCCGCCAGGCTGGGGCAGAGGTGTTGGCTGAGCCTCGCAAGGGCAAGGGGTTCGTCGTCGAGCGGATGCTGGACACGGTGCAAGCTGACTTTTACGTTATGGTCGATGGCGACGACACCTACCCCGCCAACTGCGTGGGCGACTTGCTTCAGCCCGTCCAGGCAGGCCGGGCTGACATGGTCGTCGGAGCCAGGCTGGACGACCACACGGACGAGTCGTTTCGTCCGCTGCACAAGTTTGGCAATAGGCTTGTCCGGTCGCTGGTGAACTGGGTTGGTCAAGCCGACCTTACGGACATCATGAGCGGGTATCGCGCGTTCAGCAGGCGGGTCGCCCAGCGCATCCCAGCCGTCTCGCCCGGGTTTGAGGTCGAAACCGATATGACCATCCAGATGCTCTACTACCAAATGAAAATTATCGAGGTGCAGGTGCCGTATCGACAAAGGCCCGTCGGCAGCGAGAGCAAGCTCAACACATTCCGCGACGGGTTCCGCGTGCTGTGGAAAATTTTCACGCTCTTCCGCGAGGTCAAGCCCCTGACATTCTTCGGCGGCATTGGCGTGGTCTTTTTCACGCTGGGCATACTCGCTGGGGCCTTGCCGATATCAGACTACATCTCCAACCCGGACCACTTCGTAACCCACGTGCCGCTGGCGATATTGGCAACGGGCCTGGTGCTGGTAGGCGGCGGGTTCGTGTTCCTGGGCATCTTGCTGCACTCGATGAACTGGCGACTCCGCGAGCTACACAACGTCCTGACCCGCAATCGATGAAAAAAGTTGGTTGACCAGTCAACCCAAATATTTTTTTCTTCATGTTCTTCACGCTCTTCATGGTAAAAAAGTTTCGTTGTGGTTTTCGTATATGGTTGCTGGGGCTAGCTCGTCAGACCATGGGCCTGGCTTGGCGTGCAGGAACTTTCGTACCGCCCAGCAGAGGTGGCACTTGGAAGCGTAGCCTGCTGCGGGAACGAAGCCTATTTCCACAGCCTGGCTCATCAGCGACATAGGCCCGCCCTGGGCCAGGGCGGAGATCACGGGCTTGTCTACTGGGGCGTCGTAAAGGTTTTGCCAAATTTCCCCTATCGGCTCGCGGTCTGCCCTGCCTAGCGATATCCCCGCGCAGACGCCGGGCATGATATACCCCTCCGGCCCGATGTGAACATGCTTGCCTCGCAACAGAGCACGGCGACAATGCAGGCCCGCGAATTCCCCAGCCGGGCGGAGCGGTAGATACCCCGCTAGCGACTCGGCAGCCTGACCGTTGACGCGATCGCGCCGACGGGCCATCCACTCGGCGAATATCGCGTTTCGCGTCTCGTCCGTCGCCCCGGCCAGGCCCTGGCCCAGCCAATCTTCCCATCGCACCTGAACCCGCTGGGGGCCCAGCAGCTCGACAGCCACTCGCCAAGCCAGGCGCGGAGCTTCTATCGGCACGAACTGCTGATGAAACGGGTCTGCTGATATCGCGAAAGTTTTCATGCCCGCCTTGTCCAGGGCCTGGAGCCTCTGGCGCACGATATCCTCGTCCGTCGCCCAATACGCGTTGGTTTCCACCTTGTCCAGCAGCAGATTCCGCGACTTGGCTAGCCTGGCTATTTCCAACAGTCTGGGCCAATCGCCGAAAGGCTCGCCGCCGGTGAGGTGCACGCCACAGCGGTGCGGGCAGAGTGCATCGAGCTGTAGCCAAACATCCAGTGCAAACTCGACGGACATCCACTGACGCCCCGCTGGGCTGCAGCGCAGATAGCAGGACGCGCAGGTGCTGGGGCACCAGTCGGTCAACATCAGCCCTGCTTGCGACCAGTATTTCACCGGCATGGGTGTCGAACGGTTACTTCGCATGTTATAGCTTTCAGTAATCAGCTAGCGGTAAAAGCAAAAAACAGTGAACCACGGATTTTTGTTTTTCTTCTCTTGAAACCGCAATCCCGCTCTCTTCCGGTCGCGGCTCGTTCGTTATTCGAAATTCGTTATTGATTCGACATTTGGGCTTCGTCATTCGGTCATTTACCAGCGGTCTAGTCATGCTGACTGGTAATCGTTATAATGCGCGCGTGGCTAGGAACTCACAAGACAAATCGTTTAACCTGTTCGTGTATGGTACGCTGGTGTCGCCTGCGATTTTCCAGGCTGTGCTGGGCAAGCGGCTGGTTACCAACCAGGCCCTGGCGGACAACGAACACGTTTTCTATGCCAGGCGTGCGTATCTCAATGGCTATAAGAAGATCAGCCCGGACAATACCTATATGTATGCTGTGCCCGACCGCGGCCATCGTATCAGCGGATATGTTATTTGCGATCTGCCCGGCTCTTGCTTAGCTGCCCTGATGAATTATGAGGGGCGAAATTATTCCAGGCGGAGACTCAATGTGCAGACCAGCCATGGCCAGGTCAAGGCGATGGCGTTTGTGGGCAATGTCAAGCAGCTGGAGCATTCGTTTGGCTATGCTTTTCGCGACAGTCTCAAGCAGGAGATTCTGCTGGATAAGAAAATCGACGCTGTGATCCGCGAGGCTGAGAAAGAGCAGCTGCACACGAACGAGGAAATCACCCGCCGGGCTGTGGCGGAGCTTAGCGGCACGAGGATACGCGACATAAAAAGGCGGCACTTTGAAGTTGGCGGCATTAGCGACTATGCGATTCGGCGCTCCATAAAAGCCAGGCCGCTGCCGGACTATCAACGGGTTCTCGACGCCCCAGCCATGGCGTCCCTGGCCTCGAATTATCTGCGGATGGTCATCCGCCAGGTCGTTTTCAACCAGTTCGAGGAACGGATTCGGCGGGAGTTTCGCTACGAGCTTGACCAGCTGCCTCAGGCGGAGACATATTACGATCGCATCAACAGTTCGCTGATAGCCTTGCGAATACTCAACCAGAATCGCTCGGTGCTGGACGTGGTGATAGCGGACAGCCTGGGCGATATAGATTTCAAGTCCAGCCATCTGATCGACTACGTTCGCAGGGCGGTAGCTGCTGCTGATGCGTTGTACAACACCAGTTCGGTGCGGTCTCACCTGGCCTTTGTGCGAGGCCACATGGGGTTTGGGCATATTCCGCTGGGGGCTGAGCTGGAGTTTTCAAACATCGGCCACGGGGTTATACACGACCCGCAAGGCCTGGCTATGTCAGACTGGATGTATGACGGTTTTTTGTATTTTTACGATTTCGGGTTGGACAAGCTGACGTGGAAACTGGGCGGGCATATCGACAATCATCGCGTAAAAACGCCTGGCGAGCCTCGGCGTGGATTTTTCGAGGTTGCCCTGGGGAACCTTTCCATCGAGGCGAATATCTCCAAGCCTATCACGCGCGACCCGTGGGTGCTGAATCAGCTGATTCAACAAACCCGCGAGTTCTACGAGGTTACCCCCCACAGCATACACTTATCTATGCAGTTGCGACACCAAAGGCACCCCGACCGCGACCGCCTGCTGCCCCTGCCGGTGATGAAGTGCCTTTTTGCCATCGGCGGGGATCCTGTCCGCAGCGATGGCGGCAAGATGATTATCCGCAGGCTCTCACCTGGCGAGATTTTGCAATGTGACCCGAAGCCCGGGTTGTTGTTTTCAGAAATTTCGCGTCGACGCACCAGCCAGGGTCAGGATCAGTATCTCCCAGCTGGGACTGATAAAGAAGGGCCTTTCGTGCAGCAGTTCCGGTTTCTTAGGCTCTCGCGACACATAAACTACGAGCCTATCATCATGGGCCTGAAGGGGATTCAGCTATCCCTGCGCCCCGGCACGCTGCTGACGCCCGCCCAGTGTGAAACGCACAAGCGGCACAGGGATCTCTTCGAAGCCTTGCTCCAGTGGGGCCAAAATCCATCAGCTATCAGCAGAGGCGACATTGACAGATTTCTCTCGTACGTTCAGGATGGGCTAATGAGCGAACGACGTGGCAAGCCCGCTCACAACCAAGCCTATATAGCCTGGTCGACAAGCCAACTCTCGGATATGCTTCGGCGGTTCAACTCGCAGATAGAATCAGGCCTGGCGGAGGAAAAGTAAGAGACAGGAATCAGGAGTCAGGAGGGTTGGTGGTTCCCGAGGAACGAGGGGTTCACCCACGCGGAAATTTTGAATCTCTCGCAGAGACGCTGAGTTCGCAGAGAAAAAAACTTAATTATCTTTTCTCAGCGTTCTCTGCGACTCTGCGAGATATTTGGTTCACCCACGCAGCTATGGCAATTGGCGAAAAAAATGCGATATTTTTTTTTGTATTTTGGTGGGTTTATCGTGTAGACTGGCCCGCGAAATGCGGTTGGCTTTGCCTGCGAATGCTCCGATAGCTCGTTGGTATCGGCGGCACGGGCGGGGTCTATCGTAGAGATTCTGTAAAGACAACAGGTGGATATAGCCGATTCTGTTAGTTGAAAGGCCGAGGTCTGCAAAGCCCTGTCCGCGCCGGTGGCGTCGGCGGTAGGCTGCTGTGAAGGTACCAGTACGGCGCAGGGTATTTGTGCGGGCTTGGAGAAAAGGAAAATAGCTGTGGGAATCAGGTTCATGATAAAAGGTGTCGCTGTGGTCTTGGCGGCGGTTTGGCTCGGGCTGTTGAGTGGTTGCGATGCTCCGCTGGTCATTGGCGAGTATCGGTTCCTGCAGCCTGACAAGCCTATTGCCAAGCCCGACCAGGCCCAGGTGAACTGGATTATCCAGGACATGGGCGAGTTGGACAAAGCTGACGAGGTCTACCCCAACGCTACCAAGCCAGGCCCGCAAGACTGGGTATACGCGGACGAAGACTACATGATCGCCCCGATGGACGACCTGAGCATAAGCATTATGGACCTCTATGCCGAGGGCATGGAGACCACTCTTCCCCGGCGGGTTTCTGACAGTGGCTATATCGACCTGCCCCAGCTTGACAGCCGAATTTTTGCAACGGGCCTGACCAGTATGGAGCTGACCGAGGCTATCAAGCAGGCTTACAGCAAGGACATTCTCCGCGATCCACAGGTTTCCGTTACGGTGGTCGTTCGTCGGCAGCAGACGTTTTCGCTGCTGGGAGCTATCGGTAGGCCCGGCGCGTATCCGTTTCCTCGCAAGGATATGCGGCTGCTCGATGCCCTGGCGATGGCTAGTGGCGTAACGCAGCCTGACATCGAGACGATTTATATTATTCGCCAGGCCCCGGCCCGCAGGCGCTCCCAGGCAGACCAGGCTACCCCCGCTACTCAACCAATACAGCCCGCTACTCAAGAGGCTCCGGAGACTCAAAAAACTCCGGTGACAAGCCCAGCTCCGTCGATGATGCGCCTCAGTGAGACAGCTACGGGCCAGGTCAAACCAGCCCCAGCCCCAGCGACCCGGACAGCTCCAGCGACTCAACCCGCCCAGGCTGCGAGCTATCGATGGACGTATCGCAACGGCGAGTGGGTCAAGGTGGCGGTCGAAGCCCCAGCCAAGACGCCCGCCAGCCCAACCAAGACCATCCCCGCTACTGGGCCAACTAAACCTGGCAAGGTGGGTAAGCCAGCCCGGGCCAAGATTCAGCCCTTGCCGATAAAGCAGGGCGACCCCAAGGACGCCTCTGACCCGTTTGGTTGGGCGAAAATGGAAAAGGGCGACCTGGTGCGGGTTATCGCGATAGACCTCCCCAAGCTGAGGCAGGGCGATTATAGGCAGAACGTGGTCATCCGCGCAAACGACATTATCCACGTCCCGCCGCTGCCTGTTGGCGAGTTTTATGTCATGGGCGAAGTGCTCAGGCCTGGCGTTTACAGCCTGACCGGGCGAAAGGTTACCATAAAGATGGCCTTGGCCGCGGCGGGTAATCTCGGGCCTATGGCTTGGCCTAGCAACTCGATTCTGATACGGCGTATCGGCAAGAATCAGGAGCAGACCATCCCGATAAATATCGAAAATATCATGCGGAGCAAGGACCCGGACCTGTACCTGAAAAAGGACGATATTATCGCCGTTGGCACGCACTGGAGTTCGTCGTTTCTGGCTGTGCTTCGCAACGCGTTCCGCATGACCTACGGGTTTGGCTTCATCTACGACCGCAACTTCTCCGACGCGATGATTACGCCGACAAGCCGACGGTTCAAGTCCTGGTAACAGGCCCGGTGCCGTGGTTACGGTATGCAGCTACGGTTTGGCGTTTTTTTCGGGCCGATTGCGAAACTCCGGGGTTCTACCCTGTGAGAGCTGGTCGCAGCTTGGGGTGGATAATTGAGATTATGCGAAAAAAGTCAGCAACTGCCCGCGATATGGGAGCCACGAATGGGCACTAATAGGCACTAATTATTGTAAGCGGAAAACAGCGAGTTTTTTAAAGTTTGAAGAGAGTTTTGATACGCCAGCATTAGTGTTTATTCGTGTTCATTAGTGGTTTTTTTTGGGCATGAATAGCTTTGGTAAGAGAAAGGCTGCAGGGAATTGGATCGGACGAACGAGCAAGTTGACGCCGCGGCTGGGCGACGTGTGAGCCTGGCTGACATGGTTAGCGACGAGGACGCCCCGGTGTCCATTTTGGCAAGCCCAGCTTGGTCGTCCTGGTTGAAGGTCGCGGTGCTGGCGGTGCTCTGCGGGGCGTTTTACTGGACGCAGTTGCGGCAGCTTGTCAACCAATGGCTTGCGGACGTCAACTGGTCGCACGGGTTTATCATTCCGCTGTTTAGCCTGTTCATGCTGTACAATTGGCGTCGCAGGCTGTTCCAGGCTCCCAGAGAAGTCTGCATGTGGGGGTGGGCGTTTATTCTGCTGGCGGTGCTCGTCAAGGCTGGGGGAGTGCTGGTGTTGCACAACGCGTGGATACCCCAGCTTTCGATTACGATTATGATATTTGGGCTGGTTATGTACCTCGGTGGCTGGCGGATTGCCAGGATTGCCTTCGTGCCGATTTTCTATCTGACCCTGGCTATGCCCTGGCCTGATATGTTGTATCAGATGATATCGACCCCGATGCAAGACCTGGCTGCGGCTAGCTCTACGGTGTTGCTGCAATTCTTCGGCGTGAAGATGACGGTCTCAGCTTCGTTTCTAAAGGTAACGAGCATTTCCGGGCAGGTACACCCTATCCAGGTCGCAGAGGCTTGCAGCGGCATGAGGTCGTTGATGGCGTTTATCGCTCTGGGTGTCGCGATGGCTTACATCGAGGACAGGCCCTTTTGGCAGAGGCTTATAATAATGGTCGGCGGCGTTCCCATCGCCCTGGCCTGCAATATCCTGCGGGTAACCGGCACGTGTACGATGTTCGTAATCGACAAGCGGGAACTCGGCGAGGACTTCATGCACAATGCTATGGGCATGGTGCTGCTGATACCAGCTCTGCTGTTGCTGATGCTCCTGACCAGGCTGTTGAACTCGATTTACGTCGATGTGGACGAAGACGAAGAAGACGCCTCTGCCGATGTCGACGGAGCCAATTCGCAGGCTCCGGAGGTGCAGGCATGACGTCAGTCGATATAAAACCCAAACAGGCCCAGGCCTCCTCCGGCAAGGCAGGCTGGGTCCACTTTGCAATGGCGGTGGTGGTTTTGCTGGCTTTGACCGTGGGCTGGAATGCTGTGATGCGTGGCTTGGGATACATCATCCGCAAAGAGCCTGTACCCTGGCCTGCGGGGGTAACGGTGGATACCAAGACCTTCCAGAACACATCCCTGCCGGAGAAAATCGGGCCTTATGAACTCGTCGAGGAGCTGGAGCACAAGCCTGACGTGCTGGAGACCTTGAAAATCGGCACGCCATTGGACGCTCGGCGGATAAAAGTCCGCCAGAGCAACTGGTATCTGTTCCGAAAATACGCTGATACTCGCGAGGACGAACATTCCCCGTATCGAAATTGGATGTTGGACGTGGTGTTTTATACTGGCGGAGAGACGACGGTTCCCCACGTTCCGGATATTTGCATCGTAGCGGGTGGAGCTAAGTCTACGGGCAGCGAATATATACCCATGGAATGTCCAGGCAGTCCAGCTCCGTGGAACGAGGAATTCAAAATCAAAGGTTTGTACTACGAACGGGCAGATGCCACAGGCCAATACGAGCAGGTGCAGTATTATCTCTTCGACGTCAACGGCCGGCCTGAGATCAGCCGTAAAAAGGTACGGTTGGCTCTGACGAACTTGAGACGGCGACATGTATTTTACGCCAAGGCCCAGTTCTATATGCCCTACCCCGTAACGGATCGCCAACAGGCAAACGCCAAGGCCAAGGAGTTTATGGAGTACTGCCTCCCAGCTATACTCAAGGAGCTGCCCTCCCAAGCCGATGTTGATAGACTGCAAGAGCATGGCCTGGACCCAAAAACGGCGAACCACGAATGAACACTGATTTTTAAGAAAAAAGAAAAAAGAAACTACGAAATACGCGAAAGAACGCGAAAGAACGCGAAAACGAATTTTTTGAAAAACTAAAAAAACAACATCTGTGTTTATCCGTGTTCATTCGTGGTTCGCTGTTTTTGTTTTTTTAAATTAGTGTTTATTAGCGTTCATCAGTGGTTCTGCTTTTGTAATTTTGGATAGTTGCAAATTGTTAAGGAAGTAGCTATGGCTAAGAAAAAGAAATTGAACAAACGCGTTGTTTTGTCGCTGGCAGTGTTTTGCGTTATCATTGCGATTTGCGCTACCATCTACATCATACAAAGGCTGCCTGAAGACCCGAAAATCTATATTAACCAAGCTAAGGTCGCCCTGGCCAAGTCACCCAAGAATTACGTCGACGCAGCCAAGGCGTATGACTTGGCTATTGCGAACAGCGAAGGCTTGGAGCGGGCTGAGTATCAGTATCAGTACGCGGAGCTTTGTTTCGAGCGGGTCAACAAGCAGACCGGGCTGAGCAATGCTGACAAGTCTCAAATATATGGCAGCGGCTTTGGGCTTTTGCGCAAAATTCTGCAGAAAAATCCCAAGTTCCTCAAGGCACACCATCTGCTGGAGCAGCATCTCTGGGCTCGGGCTAGCAGGTCTCGCAACTGGAAGGCGCTGAAGGATTATATCTCGACGGTCGATCGGATCCTAAAACTTGGCGACAACGCTGAGCTGTATCACAGGCGAGGCCTGGCCAAGATGCTTCTGGCCAGCAGCGACCCCGACATCTACAACGAGCCAACCCTGGCTGACCTCCGCAAAGCGGTGGAGTTGGCACCAAATGAGGCTGCGTATCTCGGCGACCTGGCGGGGTTCCTCTCGCGTATAGAGCGAAAGGACGAAGCTGAGGAAATTTACGCCGCTGCTATCAAAGCCAATCCGAAAAACGCAGCTATTCTTCGAAATTACGCAGCCTTCCTGCAAACGACAGGCCGAAAGGAAGACGCAGCTAAGGCTATCCAGGCTGCCATCGCAGCTGACCCGCAAGA
>QNCB01000015.1 GCA_003644335.1 Planctomycetota bacterium
AGTCCGACTGGTTGAGGGACGCCAATTCGGCTAAGGCCCACGTGAAGGATGTGGCAGCAGGAAGGGCTCGACCTGGAGCTGGACACACGACGTACGGTCCGGGATGGACTTCGACCAATGTTCCAGTGACGTCTCGTATCGCTCGGGGAATTCTCCGTCATTCTGGGTTGTATGGACTTGGCGGAGTTCTTTCTATGATGGCATCGGAGCCGGGAACGCGGGAGGTTCGAAGGAAGGCCCGAAAAGGGTTAACTCCGTCTGAGTTGGCCGACGTAGTAAAGAAAACTACAGGTCGAGGGGCGCTCATCGGAGGGGGCCTGGGGGGCCTTCTTGGAATGGGGATTCCTCTCGTAGCGAATCGCCCGCAGATGCGCGCTGTAGGCGGTCTGAGAAATTTTCTGAAGCATCACAAGAGGACGTTGCCCGCTCTTATTGGTTCGGGGTTGTTGACCGGACTGTACAGTGTGCCATGGGGGGCGACTGCAGGCGCCCTGGTCGGTAGTCGTTTCATGCCTGGAGCGGCTGAAAAAGTTCGAGAGCGTAAGAAAGCAGCAGCTGAAGAAGAGCCTGCCATCCCCGAGAACTACATCACCAAACGCCTCGCAATTCCCGGACTACTTTTTGGAGGAGCTTCGGGGGTTCTTGAGCCGCCTTTACAGGTTGCGGTGGAGCGGTTGAAGCATTTCCAAAAGCTCAAGCAGCGTCCGAGCATCAGTAGCCTCTTCAAAAATATGCCGAAGGGGACAGGTAAGAAGATGTTATCGGGAGGAACTAGGGGGGCTATTGGGGGGCTTCTATCTGGGTACCTTACTGGGCAGTTTGTAGATCGCTTGATCCAAAAGAAACTCCAAGAGAAGTCTGTTTAAAAACCCTACACTTTGAGGTATAAGACGTTAAGTACACTCTAACCGGGAGGCGTATCGATGAGTTCCTGTATGTATTGGATCAGCTCGATGCTCCTTTTCCTAGCTTGCGTTGTGCTGGGACGGTTGGGGCGGTATGACACGACGGCGAGTAACCGGGAGGTGAAAGCCGGGTCTCTTATTATGAATTGGGGCTCGCGCTGTGCCCCGCTCGAGGCCCGTAAGGACAACTTCTGCGCTGTTAAGGGGGTAGAGATGTGGAGATTTAAGTATCCCCCTTTCTGGAATCCTTGAAGTGTATCACATTGCAAACGTGATACTGTAAACAGCGCGGAAGGGCCCGGGAGACTGATCATCTCCTGGGCCTCTTCCTTTTGATGGGAGAAGACATGGGGAACGGTAAAAAACGCAAAAGCCGAGCAGGCAAGAATCCGACAATAGAGCAAGCCAAGCTGAAGGAGATGCTCGACAAGTTGAAGGTCGACGCTCCGGCCGAGCAACTCAAGCAGCTGTTGTTGGAACAACGGGTTACTAATGAACGGCTTCATGTAACTAATAAGGTACTGACTCAGACGCTCAAAGAGATGCTTGGAGAGTTCCATGAGCGATTGGCTGCGCTGGAGATGCAGCAGTTCGGTGAGGTTCGTGGGAACTTTGAGAAGTACTTGGCCAAGGAGAGTGCAGATGTACAATTGCAGGATGTGCGGGAAGTCGACGGAGCCTCGTCAGACGATGCTGAAGATCGTGAAGCAGAGGATGGTCGAGGACAAGGTGACGAAAGCGATGAGGCCGGAAGTGAAGGAGGAGATTCCACTCTGCATTGAGTGCTACGCGAAGCACAAAGATGATGATCCCTTCAGCTGATGTCGTATAATTAGCACGGAGCTCCCTGAGGGTGCCGTGCTAATTTTTTGATTTGAGGAGCGTAGGGTGCCAAATATCCCCAGACCAGTTAAGAGCCTTAGTTCCGACCTTGCGCGTGCAATGCGCAAGTTTCGTGGGTCTTCTCGTAAGGTGTTACGTGAGGGCAGCGGGGAACTGATCCGGCAACAAGTACGTTCGGCAACGGATGAGAAGGAGAAGAAAGCGGGGCTCCTCTCTGTTGAGAACCAAAAATATATAGAACCTGAACTACTCGAAAAACAGGCATTCCTGGCTCGGATGCTTTCGGTTCCGGCGGCGGTTGGTGTCGGTATAGGAAATGTTGCGAGGTCCCTGAACCCCAAAAGCCCCATGACTTTAAAGAAGGCCATCCCTACCGCCAGGCGGTATTTTAGGCATGTCGATCCCCGTATGCGGGAGTGGGTTTCAAGGAACATAGGCTCTCGGGCTGCGCGTTTAGCGGACAAGCCCATGCAAGGACTCGACAAGGCGATCAATACTACCCTGGGAAAAAATGTACCTGTGAGCGTCCGTAAGAGGATCATGGAGGAGGCAGCCGAACACCCGATGTCCCTCCTCGGAGCACCCGCAGGAGCAGCACTGCCTGTTCCTGGGGCGTCCGAAGTAGGGATGGCGGGGGCTTGGGCTGTGAGTAAAGCAGGGAAGAAACTCCTTGGTATACCATCGTCGGCAACTCCTGCGATGGAAGTTCTTGATGATCTGTATCGCCAGAAGGGCTTCAAGGGTGTCTCTGACTACCTCGCAAAGACGCAGGCGCGCAAGATGCCTGTGTCTGCGGCGGTTGAGCAGATGACTGATGTTGTTCGGCAGACCGGCTTTGTACCTGCAGGCTCCCTTCAGTGAGACGTGAACTTCACCACGAGCGCGATAGGCCATATCAGCGCCTCTGTGATGGCGTAGTTCCAATCTTTTTTGGTCTTGTACGTGTACGCGCCCCAGCACAACGCACCAAGAAGCCACGCTGCTGCGCCTAAAATCCAGAGCATTTAACACCTCCTTGTTTTGTACTATACTTAGAACACGCGGTTCGTCACAGCAAAGGCTTGTACCATGGGTCTACTAAGGGTTTTGACAAAAGAAGGACGTTGGACGAAGCACCTTCCAACAGGCCAGAGGGCTAATGCTGACGTTATTTTGGCACTTCGCAACTACGAACGAATGCAGAAGGACCTCCGTGCTGGTCGTTTGTTGCCTAATGACCCATCGGTCCTGGCGCGAGAGATCCGACTTAACGAGTTAGCTGAAGCGTCGGGCATGGAAGATATGCTTCCTCGAGTAGGCGGGGGAAAGGTCAATCCGAAAACTCGACTCACACAAGCAGAGGAACTCCTTGGAGTGAATTCCCCTGAGCTCCGTAAATTTCGCCCTTCACGTGGGCGTTCCTCCGCACCGGGGAAGATTCCAGGGCCGCCTCCTGGAGGCTATCCCCCAACGGGATTCAAGAAATTTTTGTCGGACTTAGCGTCCCGAGCGAAAAGCTTGCGTGCGTTTGCGGCTAAACACAAGCGTCCCCTCATGTATGCAGGCGCGGGTGCCAGCGCCCTTGGACTTGGACTTCTCGGAGCGCATGCGGCTACGCAAAAACGTCACGAAGAATTACGCGGTAAAGGTTGACATCATTTGGTCACCTGTTAAGGTGTTCTTGGGCATTGTCGAGTACGGCCACGATTCTGTTGCTCCCGGGATCGTGGCCAATTTTTTTTCAGTCGATTAAGTCCTGGAGCTTCTCTTTTACACCTTTAGCCATTCCTCCCAGGGTGTCTTTGTAGCGCCCGAATAGGACGTTGTAGGGAGTTGGGCGGTACGATTGTCCCAATTCTTTTTTCAATTTCTTCACAGATTCAGGGACGTGTTCGACCACTTTTTCTTTGATGTTGGTCACCATTCCCGGTTTAACACCCAGAACGTCGAGAACATCTTCGGCGCCTTTTTCAAATGGAGTCATCTGCACCTCTTCAAAAACCAGCGGCGTACTAGACATGGAAAGGGCCATGCCCACAGGTATGAAACACCCGTCAGGAGTTTTACGTAGTAATCTATTTCAGGTTTCAACCCGATACGTTTGGCGGCGTTGTAGCTCTCGAGGTACGCCTCACGTTCGAAGGCGTAACGGAACCACGCAAACAGAATTGGCAGAGGGACGAAGAGGTACAGGAGCAGGAAGATGACGAAGCCAAGGGCGGCACTACCCAGCCCTAAGGATTTGTACCTTTCGACGTGTTTGAGTTCGTGACAAAAGGTTATGTAGTCGACTTCGTTTGCGTGTTCTTTTGTCCAACCGAGGGGGAAGTAAATTGTAGAACCTACGGTTGTGGTGTAATCCGTAAGGATGCTCTTCCCTTTTCCGAAGGTTAGCCCTTTCCAGATAGTATCCAGGATTTGCCAGCCATGTTTGTACGTAGCTTTAGTTGTGATGCGCACACCTCGAGTTTTTTCGAAGTAGGACGCTAGGTGATTAAAACGGTCATTCGCGGTTTCCATCAGTTCCGCCTCCTTGTGTGGCGGCCACACCTTAATTATAGGAGTCTTGATGGTACAAGGAAATATTACAACAAAAGGAGGGCTCTGTGCACGCGACATATCTGTTTTTAGTCTCGGAGGGTGACGTGGAGGGGGATGCGTCTCCTTGGGACGTCTGGCATGAGCAGGTTGATCATTATATGGAGAGGAAAGGGGATGCGAACAACTGGTATACTCTTCTTGCAGGGGTCAATTACGACAACAACACACACTTTTACGATGAGGAGAGCAGCCACCTCAAAGCGGCTAATGATGTGACGTTTGATAATGCGATGTGTCTGGCAATGAGGTGTGTCGCGGCGGACGTACACTTGGGGGGCCAGTCATTTCTTTCCTTTCCGGGAGTAGAACGCACTGATGAAGAAAAGCGAATCGATAACATGTCTTATGAGGAGTTACTCCAGGAGGTTATTTCTCAGGTGTTAGCAGCGCTGAGTTGGGAGTTTTCTACGATGGCAACACAGACTTGGGGTCAGATAATGTCGAAACCTATGTTCGACTACAAGCATAAGGACCTCGGGCTTCACCAGCTTAAGAGGATGGTTATGTGTACGTTGGGATTATTAGAGAGTTGTGTTCCGCCGTTTACTCAATCCTATTATACGCCGTACGAGTATCGTTGTTTCGATCTTCGTAACAACGATGACAATTCCACGAACCTTACAAACTGTGCGATTATCTATGTGGATATTCACACCTGAGGTGCATTATGGAAACCAAAAAAGAGCGCGTAGCTGTTTTTCCCGCCGCCAATATCGAACATTTCGAAGGGCTCCCCGGTTACGGAGAGTCTGACGTCAATTTCGAACAGTTCCGTTTGATGCTTGAGACGTGTGTAACTTTTCGTGAGCGTGCGGAGGTTGAAGAAGATGAAAAATGGAAGCAGCTCATCCCCTACACGTACCTGTACGACCCGCGCTCCGACTGCGTTCTGGCGTACCGACGCGCTGCTTCTGGAGGAGATCCGCGATTGGCAGGTAAGTGGTCTCTGGGTTTCGGGGGGCATATTAATCCGGTAGACGACCGCTTGGGGCGTGATCGGATGTTGGATATAGCTACGAACCGAGAGCTGCAGGAAGAGCTCATCTTCCATGATCCGTACGATGAGCCTAAGACTCTGGGCTTTTTGTATTTGGAAGATACCCCGGTGGATCGCGTACACTTTGGAGTGATCCGTCAGGCTCTCTACCGTGGAGAGCCGGGGGGTATCCAGCATAATGAAGAGATCGCTCAGATGAAGTGGGTACCTGTCTCGGAGTTGTCGGAGTATGTGTTCGAGGGGTGGTCGGAAGCGTTAGTGACGCTTTTGCTGAAGTGAACTACTCAGAAGGCGGGGATTCCTTATCCTCGCCTTTTTTTGGCTCTAGGTACTTTGCTGCGGTACCCGCCAGCCCGGCGACTTTTCCGATCATGGCATACCCCCGAACTGCGATGTCTGCGGCAGCTTGTTTTCCGAGATACCACATTGTGCTGATACCCATCATGAAGACGATGCCGACCATGAAGGCAGCCAGGGGCCAGCCCAGGTCAGTCTGCTTCACCAGCGCCGTTAGCGCCATCGCTGCCATCAGTACCTGCTGAATCAGCCACGCCAGAAATTTCTTGCTCTTGATCGCGGGCTTCTCCGTCTGGGTGAGCATCTCCTTCTGGTGTTTCAGGTGCAGGGTCTCCCTCTCTTCCTGTGTCATCGGAGCTCTCCTTTGCTTGTTTTTCAAATGCTACGAGCTTTTCCGCCAGGACCTGGCGGGATTTTCGAGTCTTCGCTTTACCCGAGCATTCGTTGCATTTTAGTTCTACGAGGTAAATGATACCTTCTTCTTCGTTGAGTTCGTAGGTGTACTTTTCCGGCGCTAGTCCGAACCGGTTAACCGCAGTTTCCCAGCGGGCCTTCGTTTTTTCTTGTAGTGCTTGGGAGGTTATCTGTAATTCTTTTTGGAGTTCATTTTGGCGTACCTGCAGATCGACAACATCTGTATTCAGCTTGCTTAACTCTTCATCATCTTCGAAACGTACTGCAGGACGTGATGTTTTACGTTGTGAGCAATAGGCATCAGCCATAATGACCGCGGCGATTCCATTACCTACGATTTCTAGAGGTTCTTCGATATCGTCTAATTGCAGGGTCAGCAGTTTGTCGAGCAGCTTCTTGATCTGTCCAGCCTCGTTGGGGATGGGGCAGTCTGACAGCGCACGTAGCGCTTGCAGCCCTGGTCGACCTGAGGGAAGCGGATTAGCGCTCTCCCGTGCTTTCGCTAGGTTCGTTTCTTGCTGTTGTTGGCTTTGTTGTTGTTGCTGTTGTGCCTGTCGCTTCAGTTGCTCGATCATCCGTGGATCCATTACCATTCCCGGCGGCATTCCCATTGGCGGTCCTTGCATTAGTCTCCTCCTTGTGTTTTCTCATACATACACGATCATATGTGTATAGGGCACTGTTTGTTTTTCTCATCGGTATGGCGTGCAGTACGTCGAATTTTGCGTCCAAGAGGACAGTTGGCTTTGGGTTATATTCCTTAACAACCCACCCAAAGTACTCCACGAACACTACCGATGCAAATGTAAATTGTTCTCCCAACAGACGTACTACTAGTCCTTCTCCAAGGGGGATCGTTGTTACTGTCCGACCCAAAAAAGAGTGGGAGCTCACGTTCGCGACGCGGGCGTACTGCGAGGTGTGCCCCACGCAGTTTCCCCCGACGTAGATGAAGTTCATGGTTGATGCTCCTCCGACCTGGCCCTCCGGCATCTGGAAGACCTCTCCGGGTTCGGGGTCAGGTGGAAGAAGTGCGTCCAGTGTAACATAGCGTTCGTCAGTCATCGATCAGCTCAACTAATTCTTCAGCCCTCTGGAGGGCCTCTTCTCTTGTTCCATTGTTCAGGAAGGTGTAGGTGAAGAGTTTCTTGGGGATTTCATTGACGCTCGTTTCGGATTTGTGCCGTCTAGTTTCTGGGTCTTTGCTGTCACCTGCTCCGGGTCGCCATACCCGAATGAGTTTTGCGTCGAATTGTTTCACCAACGCTTGTGCTTCGTTTGGGAAGCGGACGTCGGGGATTACTATTTTGACAGTTTCACCAATGTTCGAAGTATCCAATAGCTCTAGGTAGTCGGCTTCCCCTTTTTCGATTCGTTCGATACGCTCGAGTATCCGGTTGACCCAGACTTCGGAGTCGAACTTCCTGGCAAAGTCTGTTCCCAGTTCCTGCAAGATTTTGCGTGTGCGAGTGTCTCGCTTGCTGCTGTCACCCCAGAGGACCTCAACGGGGATCCTGAAGATGCGGTGTACCGCATCCTTTAGCGGATCGGCGAATGCCATCCTCAGGAACCCTCGTTGAGTGAAAACATTAGCGATAAGGTCTTTTCCGCTATTTTGAGGACCGACTATCCCCACTACTTTGGTCATTATCTCCGTCCTTTGATGGTAGATCGGTGACTTCTACCGTGCCCTCGATTGGTGGCATGGGCTCGTTGTCATCGAGGGCGACTAATAGGTACCTTCGCCCATTCTTCATAAAGGCGTAGACTGGGATTTTGCATTTTCCCAGGTTGAAGTTGAGGTTCACTCGATCTTGCGAGACAGATGGGAATTCGTCACCCCATAGCCCGTCGGCGATGATGACTCCGCCTGAGTCTGTTTCTACGTGACCGACTAGTGTCTCTTTCATTCCGAACTCGAAGGTTACGTCGTCCATTTTTTGTCTCCTGATGACTTTAGCCACGTTAACAGACTTTAAAGGTTCCTTAAAGGGAAAATGCAGACTAGCTGTGTTGTTTGTGATCCCGTAGGCGTCCTCCGCAGGCGCCTGTGGCTTGGTCCTTGGCTGCACGAAGTGCAGCGCAGTTATCCCCCCAGTTACTGAGGGGCCGCTGTAAAAGCGTTATCCTAGTCTGTTGGCTTTGCTTGCTGTGTTGGCCTGAAGAGCGCGCTCGAGCGCTGCGATGACATGTACATTTGCCGAGCAAAGCTCGGCGCGGCAGAGTTTCCGAGTAACTCGGGAATGCGCCGTTAGGTGCTCCAAGCAAAGTTTGTAGATTCTCACTGGCTGGTTTTCGTGGTGGTCCGGATCTCGCTGGGCTGCAGAGGGGGTAGCGTTGATCCGTGGATGCCCTCGAGCTCGCCCGTCTCGCGAAGCGAGAGACGAGCTCGTCCTAGTATCTAGGACTCGCTTCTCGTAAAAACGAAGATCCCAGTGAGTGAGGGATTCTCCCCGCTGGCTGTGTCAGCGCCGGAGCACCTGGTCCGACGGACAGTAGCTGGCCCACCGCGGACGTAGTTCGCCGTGAACCCTACAGAGTTTCTCTGTAGTTAGCGTCTGTAGACGTTTTCCCAGTCGGTTAGGAGACCCTCCGGATTACGTACACACTAGCTGTCTTATTGCCCGGACTGGGCACGCGGGCCCAGAGAGGGCGGGCTGGTTGCGAAGCAACGGATGTTTATCCTCTGTAACAGAGGACCTGCGTTAAGCATGCTTTCCTAGTGTGTCTATATTTCGTCTTTGGTGGCGCCCCCTTTCCGGGCCCACCTCGTGACTTTTTTATCGTACCTGGTGGATCGATAGCCGGGCCAGTATTGCCACGGGCGATCCGTCTTGAAATCGATAGCGTCTTTTTTCATTTTTCGAACGTTGTATTCGAAACCTTTACCCAAGGAGAAGACTTCATCGAGTGGGATAGGTGGAAGGGGGTCACGTCTATTGAACTTGGGACGGCACATACCTTCTTCGTTGCACCGCCACAGTTGATGGAGCGGCGCTGCGTCGATCCCTGAAGTTTTCCAGCGTTCAATTCCCTTGGGATGGAGCATGGTGGCTTTGATTTCTGAGTAGGGGTGGGAGATACATAGGCGTCTTCGTTGGATGGTTTTATGCGCGTATCCCCATTTTCGAGGCCATGGTCCGAGGGCACACACATCGAAGCCACTCTCGTTAGCGGCTGTTCCGAAAACGCCCCACGGGTTGATCGTGACGCCGTCGTTGCTACCGTTGTCGGAGTACTCCCATGCCAGGTAAACTATGCGGTACGCCCACCTCATTGCTAGGGTGTCTTCCTCTTCAGGTTCGACTACCTTACCGCAGCTCCACCAGCGGCCGCCTCCTTTCTTATGTGCGATTTTCTTGACACCTTGCATCTGCCTGCCGATTAGCTGTACTTGTTCGGAGTTGGGAAATCCTGTTGATTTTCTGAATGTGGTGTTGTCGGAGTCAAAAAGTGTTTGGGGTAGTGGGTCTCCAAATTCTTCAGGAAGCGTAGTAGTCGGAAAGTCCGACAATGCAGTGTTGGTTTCTGGGGGTGTTCTACCGGTTTGTGCCGTGAACGTTCCGCAGAGTAACACCAAGAGACACGAGCTAAGCATGAGAACAAAAGGAACACGCATGCGATCATCCTCCTTTGATCGGCTTCTATAAACCAACCCCCAGCGCCGATTTTGTAGTGTGGAAGTAATTGTAGGGGATGAAACGAAAACTGTCTACTGGTAGCTTTTACCAGTTTTTCATTGTTCTTTGTGTTCTTGAAACCACTTCCAGACGGTTTGGCATAGCCCGTCATAGTACTCTGGCCAGTTTTCCGTTCCGTTAGGTGCGAATTCGCGATTGTTGATGTTCATGAGGTACACAGCGGCGATAGCCTCTTCCTGTGTGAGTCCGTAATCTATGATGTACGCTTTGAGGAACTTGTGGAGTGCTTCGGTACAGTGCCCTACACGGATGAAGAAGTCGCCTTCGCGAGCATGTTCTAAACCCTTTTCTGCAGCATCTGTGTCCAAACGCCGGACGTCTGTTGCACGCACTTGCACCATATTTCCTTCGCCATCGGGGATTGTGATGGTTCTTTCGTCGTCCATAACCCTACGCCTTTTCTTTGTAGGATGTGCAATATTCGACAACCTGGTCTTCTCGAACGATGAACGGTACAATGACGGCGTTAGGTGTGTCCTTCACGATAGCTCCGGGGGGATATACGTGTTTCCCGGGACGGTTTGCGGGAAAGATACTGCGTTTCAGGCAGTGTCCTCGGCTTAGAGAAACCGTGTCGCCTCCTCGTTTACCTTTCTGTAGAGGCCACATGAATTTACACGTACCGCATGTCTTGGTATTTGTTGCCATGGTTATCCTCTCCTAACGATTTTGACTCGGTGTTTTTTCAGTATGTTTTTATCGGGAAGGGTCCATAAAGTGGCGCCTATTCGTCGGAACACTTCAATTTCGTTTGCGGCGCCGTAGACGCTGATAGTTCCGAAAGGACTTTTGAGGATCATGCTTTGAGGTTCAACGTTACCGATCCAAACTCCATGTTGCGCGAGGTGCGCTTTTGCAACTGTGTTTACATCGTAAAGTAGTTTCACAAGTGCTTCAGTAGCGTTATCGGGCTCAACACCTCCCAGAAATCGAATGATGAAACTGTCCCCGTCTAG
>QNCB01000016.1 GCA_003644335.1 Planctomycetota bacterium
GATTTTCAGCAATCCAACCGCGGGGTTGTTGACTGGTTGATTAGTTAACTGGTTAACTGGTTGACTGGTTGACTGGTTGACTGGTAAAAGATCACAAAACAAATACGCCAAAGCTCTCTGTCCAGATAAGACCTGGAAAACAAGGGTTTTCGACGCTGTAAAGATTTGTGTAATTCTTTACTAATCACCTAGTTAACCAACCAACCAGCTGCTCAAACCGGTCGGTTTGAAAATTAAACTAAAAGGCTCTCATCCCAGAGATTGTAGCGTTGTACGACCCCAGCCAGAAGCGATGCGGGCCTTTGGCGAGAAGCATGCGACGGACGCCAAGCGATGCGACGACTGGCAAGCTGTCGTGAATTGCGAAAACATGGACTGGGTGTTTGTCATGAGCTGGAACTGCTTTCACAAAGGGCAGGCATTCGCAGCTATCGAAGCTGGCGAGAGTATTTTCCGCGAAAAGCCTACAACTACCACCCCGCAGGATTGCCGTGTTATCAAGGACATGTACGAAAAAAGCGACAGCGAATTTGTCGTAGGGTTCACGCTCCGATATTCGCCGCGTTATCGCAGGAAGACCAGCCAACGGAAATGACGACACACCCGCAGAGGGACGTTTATCCCAGGCAGGGCCGGAGGCTCTGTGCCCCGTGAGAAGTCGGGCCGAGAATGGGTGCACTTATCGCAACGGCGAATCGATAAGTTCTGCCTGGCTGGCCTTGATCCAGCCGGTCTTGCCATCGGCCAATGATATCTCCAGCCAATCGCCTCGCCTGGCGATGAGATCAAACTCGGTGCCCTCGGTGATGGGTTTGTCGAATTTTCTCGCAAAACCTTCGCCATTGCCCTTGAGCATCTCCGCCACCTCGGCGATTACCACGCCCTCGGTCCGCCGGGCGGATCGGTACAGTTCGTAGGCCACCGACCCGGCGAGAATAACAAAAACCGTCGCAAGACACAACAGTGGATATCGCCAGCGAAATTTCGTGGGCCAAAACAGCCTGGCTGTCATCACGAGCCAAAATGCCAGCCAGACTACAACCCCGAGCCAAACTTGCCTGCTCAATGGCAGGTATCGCCCCAGTGCCGTTGAGAGGCTGGGGGATGCCTCCCGGGGCCGGGGGGCCGGGCCTTTTACGAGCGACCGGGCATAGCGGAGATTTTTGCGAAGTTGTTCATTGTCGTCCATCAGCCTGGCCGCCCGTTTGTAATTGGCGATGGCCTCCCCAAGCCGACCCGCCTGGAGATAGGCGTTAGCCAGGTTGTAATACAACTTGCCCGTAACGGTGCCGCTGTCGATGAGCAGCTGGTATTTCCGGGCGGCCCGGAGAAACTCCCGCTTGGCATCGGTTGATTTTACGCGCATAGCCTGGGCCTTATCGAAGAGAGCCTCAGCCTCGGCGAGGATATCCACCTGCTGTCGTGGCGTAAGTTTCACCGCCATGGCTGGAGACGACAGAGCCAATATCGCCGCCGTCACAAGCGACAGACGCCACTTCCGGGCCCTGCCACTGCCAGCCAGCCGACCACCGGTTTTCGTCATCGAGAGCCGCATAATGTGATTCCTACATGTCATCACGAGTTTCCATGCCAATTCAAAAAAACTTCTCCAGACAACTGACGCAATTTTTCGCATCCTGGGCCAGCCGGTCTCCGTGTCCTGACTGGGAGGCCGAGTAGAGGCGCTCCTCGCATCGCACCAGAAGTTCGTCGATTTCCCGGATGAGTTTATCGTCAACCCCGCAGCTACGGAGTTTGTCAACCACATCCGCCCGCGTCATGCCGGTAGCCACCGCATCAAGATGGTCAGCTATATATCCTTTCACGGCGGCGGAGATGTCCTCCGGACCGTTCGCCTGGCCAAGACGACGCATCGCCCGCCTGCGGGCCGTGCGTTTGCGGCTGTTGGCGGGGTCGTTCCGCAAAGCCCGCCATGTTTTCGCGACAACCGACACAAGAAACAACGCCGGGCCGACAGTCAATATCGTCCAAATCCACCAGCCGAACAATCTCTCCCGGCTGTCGCGGAGAACACCCGGCCCGACAAAGTTGGCATTGATACCCTCGATACGCTCGGTCAGTTCACCCTGGGCCCGGCTGGGCGATGTGGCACTGACAACCTTGCTGAGGCCGAGTTTGTCGACGGGCTTGATTTTCAAGGGTATCGCCTTTGTCCATGTCGTCTGGAACCGCTCTGCCTCGGGGTTGAAAAACACCAGCGGTATCGGGGGTATCTCGGTGGCCTTTTCGTTCCTGGCCCGCAGGCTTACGGTGAAAGTTTTCGTCTTGCCCTTTACGATACCCCCCAGTGATTCGTGCGGCACATTGAAGTTTCTTGTCAGCTGCTCCACAGCCTCCAGCGGCGGAGCCTGAAGCTCATCCATGCGGGTCGGACCAAGGCTGCGGACGGTAAGCGTAAGTGTTATCGGATCGCCGAGGCACATCTCCCTCGGCAGAGCCGTTGCGGAGATTTCAAACCTGCCCACAGCGCCTCGATACATTGCGGGCCTACCGGCGGTCGGTACAGACAGGACGCTGATATCGGCGGCCTTGGCTTCTTGAACGATCGGCCTTGTGCCGGCCAGGCGAAGCTGCGGGCCGAAGGTAAAAAAGCCGTCCGTCCTTCTAAGGCCCGTTGGATAGTCGACCACAATCACCACGCCGCCGGAGCCGAGCGGGCCGGCCCGGCTCGGCCAGGTTTGAGAGTCGATCTCATAGAGGTAATAACTCCGGTCGATTCCATTGTTGTCCTTCCGCAACACCTCTCGCCCACGCGGCCTGCGACGATTGCGACACATATCTTCGACCGCCTTGCGAAACGGGCCCCAGCGACTCTGCTCTATCGACACCAGCCCCCACATGTCAGCCTCGCCGAGCGTCTGCGGTGTAACGGTGTCGGTGTAAGGACGAATCCAGATTCGCAATTTCAGCCTGACAGGCTCGCCGATGTACACTTTTTTGTCCTCGCCCACTACCTCCACGAACAACAGGTCGCCCGTTGAGGATTTCACGGCGACGAACTCCACCGGCCTGGTCGAGAGTACCTCACCGTCGGCCCGGACTTTGATGGACGGTATGACAAATCGTCCGGAGCGAAGCGGCGTGATTGAAAACGCGTATGTTATGGAGTGTTTTTTGGTAACCTGTCCGTTGATAATTGTCGTCTGCGAACTTTCAGAGGGAACGCCTGTGGAGCGAATCTCCAGCCCGGACACATCGGGCAACACGGGAGGCTCATAGTCAGAGGCGTTGTCGATGGACAGCTGGGCGTATATCGGTCGTCCCACATAACTCTCGCGCGCAGAGAGTCGCAATCCGACCTGAGCCCCACGGGCAGGCGGACAAAGCAAAACTACAACCGGCAATACAACCAACAGCCGGGCTGTGATACTTGTCGATCTATCGCAAATCATCCTATTCATCTTCGGTTTAACAGTTACCAGTCTTTTTCCACCGGTGGAGCGACGGCCTTTATTTTACGCGTTTTTTCCTTCCGGCGTTTGAGATTTTTATCCCGCACAGCCTGGAGCAGCCTGGCTGCCTCCTCTTTGCTCATCTTGCGTTGCTTGCCTCCGGGGGGCTGCATCCGGGGTCTCGGAGCCTTGTCCTTGTTTTGTCCTTTTTTCTGCCGGCCATCGGGCTGGGTCTTTGGCTTCGGCTGAGATGATTTTGGAGACTGGTTCTTACGCGGTTGTTCTTGCTTGTTCTTTTTTTGCTCGCTCTTTTTATTCTTTTGCTTTTCTTGATTCTTTTGGTTCTTTTGCTGTTTGTCTGGATTGGGTTTCTGTTGTTTTTTCTTCTGCTGTTCAGGGGATTGTTCTTTTTGCTTCTGTTGTTTTTGTTTCTGCTGTTTTTTTTGCTGCTGTTCCTGTTTTTTCAGCTTGTCGATAAGTTTCTGGGCCAGTTCGATATTGGCTCGCGAATCCACATCGTCGGCGTTGATTGCAAGAGCCTTTCGATATTGTTTGATGGCCTGCTGGAGCTGCTTGATAGCCTGGGTTTTATTTTTCTTGCTCAACGGCAGGGCCGAGGCATATAGACAGTTGCCCATGTTGTATCTGGCCCGGGCCTCCAGCCAACGGTCTGCCTCTCCCATCGCCCCGCGAAGGGAGGCTTGAGCCTGGTCGTATTTGCCCTGGCGATACAGGGCAAGGGCCTGATTGTAGGACAGCTGGGCCCGGTAGCGTTTCTCGTCGCCCAGAAGTTTTATAGCCTGTTTATAGGCCTCCATCGCCTCTGCAGGCCGGCCGGCCTTCAAGGCGATATTGCCCCGATGTGTCAGTTCGCCGGCGGAGCTTTCCTTGGCACGGAGAGAACCGGGCGAGAGCAGAATCGCAGCCAGGGCCACGAAAACTATCCCCGCCGAAGTTCTGTTCGATCTCAATCGGCCCAGGCCTTTGCCCACCGCGGAGAAAAAACCACCGGTGCCCCCCTGCCGTCGAACCGATCCGCCGGAGAGCAGAAGTTCTATCATCAACAGTATCGCCGCGGGACCGACGAACCAGCGGTATCGCGGAATATAGTGCATCACCCGGCCCTGGCGAAACTCCCGCTGATGTATCGCCCGGATATATTTTCGATAAACCCCGGCCATGTCGGCCTGGCTGGTCCCGGCTGGTATATAAGCCCCCCCGCCAGCCAGGGCTATCTGCCTGAGCAGCTTACCGTTCATCTTCGACCAGACGATCTGCCCCTTGTGCTTGAGGTATATCGTCCCGGCCTTGGTGGTTCGCACCGGAATCCGCCCGCCGAGCCGGCTGTCGCCAAGACCCACCGTATAGACACGAATGCCCCGCTCCTTGAATGCCCGCCTGGCCGCCATAACGGGGTAACTGTCCTGGTCCTCGCCGTCGGTCAAAACGACGATGGCTTTGTGGTCCGGCGTTTTGTCGGAAAAACAGCCCGCCGCGGCCCGTATCGCATCGCCTATGAGCGAACCGCCCCTCGAGAGGCTCTGTGGCGAGATGTCCTCCAGGACGGCCAGGGCTTCGTCGTAGTCGCTCGTGAGGGGCAGAACCTGCCGGGGCCTTCCGGCGAAGATGACCAATCCGACCCTGTCGCCGCCCATCTGGGCGAGAATGTCGCGGATGTACTCCTTCGCGCGGGTGAGCCTGTCGGGCGAAACATCCCTGGCCAGCATCGAACGGGAAACATCCAGGGCAAAAACGATATCGATGCCCCGCTGAGGTACCTCCGTCCAGGTCTGCCCCCAACGCACATCAGCCAAGCCCAGAACGACCGCCAGCATCGCCGTGATAAACAACGCCGCCGAGAGGGCAGGCCATCTTCTGCCGATACCGCCGGGCCAAATCGCAGACTGGCTCTCGACGGCGACGAAGCGACGAATATTGCGCCTGCGGATAAACAGGCCCGCCGCGACCAGAAGAGCCACAGCCAGAACCGCCCAGAACAAAAACAGGTATTTCGGATTTTGTATCATCACTTCCATATAAAGCTCCGCCATCCGACGGGATTGTACCAAATCTCCGCTACCCGATGGGATTGCGCCTTGTTTCATACAGCCAATTCAGCCCGGCGGTTCAGGGAATCCGTCGCAGCCAGGTGTTTGCAAGCACGCCCTCGCCCAACAGCAACACCATCGCCATCAACAGCAAGGGTGGGGCTGTAATCGGCCCGATCTGCACGGACTTCACCGCCCAGTGCCGATATTCCGCGAACCGCCGGTCTTGTATTTTCGTCTTTTCAAGTTTGTCGATCGTCGCGTAGATATTTCGCAGCGAATCGGTATCCGTCGCGCGGAAATATCGTCCGCCGGTTATCTTCGCTATTCGCTCAAGCGTCTTCTCGTCAATATCGATCCGAACCCTGCGCAGCATGGTTTGTCCCGTGAAGGGATCCACCACCGGGTACGGCGCCGGCCCGGCTGATCCCACGCCGATGGTGTATATCTTCACACCCATGGCCCTGGCCAACTCCGCAGCTTTGACGGGGTCGAGATCTCCTGCATTATTCCGTCCGTCGGTCAGGAGAATCATGACCTTGCTCTTGAGAGAGTGTTTCTTACCCTCAGTCGCGCTGTCGCCTCGGATCTTGAGTGTCCTGAGCCTCTCCACCGCCAGGCCTATCGCATCCCCGATGGCGGTGCCGTCTTCCTGGCGGGTCTCAACGACCTTGAGCTGTTTGAGTTTCGATACGAGATATTCATGGCCGAGTGTCGCGGGGCTGATGTTATCGGCGTATCTCGCAAAAGCTATCAGCCCGATCATATCGCCTCCCCGGCCGGGCAGGGTCTTGCCGTCGCCTTCGATGAACTTCTCAGCCACCGCCTTGACAGCTGAGAGCCTGTCGAGACGCTTACCGTCGATGCTGAAATCCATCGCCCGCATCGAGCCGGATCGGTCAATGAGCATCTCGATGGCGATGCCCTCGGAAAACAGTCTGGTTTTCTCCAAACCTTCCATTGGCCCGGCCCAGGCCAGAATGAGCAGTCCTATCGCCGCGATTCGCATAGCCGGGGTGAGCCATCGTAGTCGAACGGGCAGGGTCTTGTGCAGCGAGCCGGCTATCTCGACCGAGCTGAACTTAGCCGCACCACGACCGCGGGCCGCCCAGAGTCGCCAGATAAGCCACGGCAAGGCCAGCAACAGCAGCAAAAACCACACTGTCGGATATTCAAAAGTCATTGGCCAACCTCCCGTTTTTCCGGCTCATTCTGCCGGGCCGCCGAGGCGATGATGAACCGCCGGGCCTTTTCCATAGCCTCGTCGCTCTGGCCGCGGTCGGGGCGATAACGAGCGAACTTGACCATGTCGGCAGCCTGGAGACACTGGCCAATATCATCGCGATATTTCGCGACCCTGGGGTGCTCTTGAGCCATGGCCAAAAACTCGCGCGTAGTCTGCTTCGGGGCGTGAATGCGAAATCGCCGCTCGATATATTGACGGACGATATCGCTCAGCTTGATGTAGAAAAGCTCGATCTGGCCGGCCTCGATAAGTTCACCGAGCCTGGCCAGTCGCGACAGGGCCCACCTGTCCGCCCGCAGCACGCGCTGTTTTCTCGCACGGAGTATCAGCCGCACCGCGACCCAGCCCAACAGCAGGACAATTACGCCCCCGGTAGTCAGCCAGACCCAGAAGTAGCTCGGCTGGGGGGGCAGTTCCACAGGTGGTTTTATATCGCGAAACTTCGCCGGGTCAGCCTTGCCCTTCAGCACCGAAACTATTTTCAGATCAATAGGCTTGGAGGATATTTCGGCGCAAATGCCCTTGGCAGACTTTCGCCTGTCGGTAAACTTCACCGTCATTGCGGGGATGGTCAATTCGCCCCCCCGCAATGAAACAAGCGTATATATCCGCGTCCATATTCGCCCCTTGCCGTCGGGGGAGGGCATATCGGGCAGGTCGCGCATATCTGCGATCTCGAATGGCCCGAGTGTTTTGTCCTTGGCATCGGGCAGTGTTACATCGACGCCGTTGGCACTACGCACCTCAAGTTTGAGTTCTATCGGCTCGGCAACGCGGGCCTCACAGCGGTCAGCCCGCACCAGCATTGTTACAGGCCCCTTGGCCGTTCTGGTTTCGACCGGGCGGGGCAGAGGTTTTTTCTTCCCGCTCGAGCCGGATTTCCCACAGCCGCCCATCGCCATGAACATCGTCATCGCGACGGCCAGGCCAAGCGGAACCACGAACAAGTTGTTATGACGAACTCTACTCATGTTTTTCCTGAGATCTAACGTTTCATGCGGACCTGCCGTTTGTGAAAAAACTTTCGTAGCGGCTCGACAAAATCTTCGCTCGTTATCAGATTTACGCTGTCGATTTTCAATTTGTCGAACATTCGTTTTCTTGCATCGAGTGCCTCCCCGGCCCGCCGGGCATAGTCGCAACGGTTTTTTTTACTCGCCGTATCGACAAGAACCGTTCGTTTGGTTTCGGCGTCCAAAAGCTCGACGAGCCCGACATTCGGCAACTCAAGCTCTCGCCTGTCAGTTATGACTATCGGTATGATATCGTGTTTGCCCCGGGCCAGGCGCAGGGCCTTTTCATAGCCGGCGTCCTGGAAGTCGCTGATGAGGAAGACCACACTGCGTCGCTTATGGGTTTTGTTCAGGTGCTCCAGGGCTCTCGCGATATTCGTGCCAGAGCCGATCGGCTGACAGTACAGCAACTCGCGAATCAGCCTCAGGACATGTCGCGTGCCCTTGCGGGCCGGTACAACCTTCTCGATATCGTCGGTAAAGGCGATAAGCCCGACCTTGTCATTGTTCCGGATAGCCGACAGGGCCAGCGTAGCCCCTACCTCTGCGACGAGCTCCCGTTTGAGCTGCCCCGCGGTACCGATAGACTCCGAGGCACTGATATCCGTCAGCAGCACGACTGTCAATTCGCGTTCTTCTCGAAAAAGTTTGACGTACGGCTCGTTGTAGCGGGCGGTAACATTCCAGTCGATACTGCGGATATCGTCGCCCGGCTGATAGAGGCGAACCTCCTCGAACTCCACACCCCTGCCCCTGAAGGCGGAGTGATATCGCCCTGAGAGCATCTCATCGACGACATGAGCGGTGCGGATTTCGATCCGCCGAACTTTTTGCAGCAATTCCCTGGTTATCATCTTATCGCATCCCGTTGTTTATCCAGCAGCTCACCCGGACTTAGCCCTACGGCACGGGGACATGTTCCAGGATGGTTTTGACAACATCGTCGCTGTTTTTTTCCTCCGCCTCGGCTTCGTAGCTGACGATGAGACGATGACGAAGCACATCCGGGGCGAGGTCCTTGACATCCTGGGGCACGACATAGCCCCTGCCGTCGAGGAAGGCGTTGGCCTTGGCCGCCAGGGTCAGGGCGATTGTCGCCCGGGGCGACGCCCCGTATTCGATCAACCCTTCGACCGGCACGCCGTATCGGCTCGGCTGACGAGTGGCTATCACCAACGAGACGATGTAGTCCTTGACTTTCTCGTCCAAATACATCTCGTCGATAATTTCCCTGGCCCGGACGATTTCATCCAGACCCATCACAGCCTTTATCGGCAGAGATATCTGCGTCCGGGCCATGCGGTCGAGAATACGCCGCTCCTGCTGGGCCGTGGGATAGTCAATAAGCACCTTGAGCATAAACCTGTCTATCTGGGCCTCGGGCAGCGGATAGGTGCCCTCCTGCTCGATAGGGTTCTGGGTAGCCAACACCAAAAACGGGTCTTCCAGCGGAAAAGTCTCCGAGCCAATGGTAACCTGCCGCTCCTGCATGGCTTCCAGAAGGGCGCTTTGAACCTTGGCCGGGGCGCGGTTTATCTCGTCAGCCAGAATGAGATTGGAGAATATAGGCCCCTTCTGCACCACGAACTGCTGCTCCTGGTGGCGGTATATCAAAGTGCCGATAAGGTCCGCCGGCAAGAGGTCGGGCGTGAACTGCAAACGCTGAAAACCGGTATCGATGGCCTTTGCCATCGACGAGACCGCCAGGGTTTTAGCCAGGCCCGGCACGCCTTCTATCAGCAGATGCCCCCTGCACAGCAGGCCGATCAGCATACGGTGCAGCAACTTCTCCTGGCCCACAATGACATGGCCCACCTCGTCCAGCAACATACCGAACGGCTCGGCAGCCGACCTGGTACGCTGCGAAATTTCCGAAATCTGCGAGTGTGACTTCTGAGATTCTGTTGTGTCCATATTTTTTCTCCCACATTGACCGGGCCGATTCTGCAGAAATGTACTCTGAAAGGCGGCCCTTCAGTATAACATAACGATACGAAACATCTGTACGTCCTTTTACTAAATGGCAATAAATGGTTATTCAACTAAGAGACAGTTTCGGCTGTAACTTTCTCTCAGGATTTTACGTTGCTTGCCCTACGCCGGACAAGAGTCTTTTGTTGCGATATTTTCCATTTTTTTTAAGATTTCATCACGTCGCCCGAAGCCCTTAACCCAGGTCAAGGCCCTGGGCTGGTATATTTCGCCCTTTCATGGCTGCTTGTTTGAAAGGCAGAAAACCCTGCCAGAAAATCCGGTCGCTCACCGGGAAGTTGGGAAAGGAAATGCCATTTGCATTTCGACCCACTTGATGCACAATGGGTCTCGCGTTGCGGAGCTTCGTTTGCTGGTGAGCGACGATATCGAGACGCTGGTCCGCATAAGAGTGTTGGCAAAATTGCATTGAATAGAGCCAATTGCAAAAATGTAGCCTAGCCGCCCTCGGCTGGAAAATTCGTATAAAAAAACACTGAAAATATAGTAAGTTCAACACAGCCGAGGGCGGCTGTGCTACATTTCCGGATATTTTTACAATTGGCTCGACAGTTACAGGAGAACATTCAGATGCGAAAACGCA
>QNCB01000017.1 GCA_003644335.1 Planctomycetota bacterium
CCCAACCAATGGCTATCGCGTGCAACGAATCGGACGCGAAGGCGTGCCCGAAGGATTCCAGGACCCGACATCCAACGACATCCGAATACCATACGACGTAGCCCTCGCTGCCAAGGAGACCGAAGTAATCAGCTTCTCGGGCAACCTCTCGGCCAACCAGTCCGACCCCACCGTAAACCTGTTGACCAGCGGCATACGATACACCGACAGTAGCGGTTCGCTGGCGTCGTATCCGACGCTGCTTTCAGACCTGTCCCAAACGTCAGGCCTCGAAGCTGGCGACACGGTTGATATCGTCGGCACGGACAAAGTGGGCGCAGCTGTCAGCGGAACCTACACATACGCCGTTGGCGATACGGTGCAGGATTTCGTCGACTCGATCAGCAGCCTGTTCCCAGGCTCGACAGCTACGTTCGTCAACGGCGAGTTGCGACTCAAAGACGACGCAGCGGGGTACAGCCAATCCTATATCAATAACATGACCTTTACCGACACCAGCGGCGGAGCGGCAACCTTCGAGCTGCCGGCACAATTCGACATACTTACCGCGGGCGGACAAATCGAAAAGCCCGTCAATGTGGAAGTTTTCGACGCTCAGGGCAACGCGTATACCATCGCGGGCAGCTTTGTCCGTACGGACACAACCAACACCTGGGACTTCGTCGTAAAATCCGCCAGCAGCGACACGATTGTCAACGACCGGTTCATCCGCGGCATACAGTTCCAAACGGACGGCAGCTTTGGCGACCTCGACGGAACCGACGTCAACGGAAGCACAGTTACGCTTAGCTTCCCGTCAGACCCGACGAATCAGCGGTCGGTTACCCTGAACCTCGGCACGCTGGGCGACCTGGATGGCCTGACCCAGTTCGGCGGGCCTTCCACCGCGGCAAACTCCGGTCAGGACGGCTACGCCGCTGGTTGGCTATCGACGATGTCCGTCAGCCGAGAGGGTACGCTCGTGGGCGTGTTCTCCAACGGCGTCCGCCGAGATATCGCAGCGCTGAAAATAGCGACATTCCAAAACGCGGCAGGCCTGAAATCGGTCGGCAGCAACTACTTCCTGCCTTCGTCAAACTCCGGCGACCCCGTGCCGAACAAAGCAACCGAGGGCGACGCCGGCAGCGTTACAGGCAGCAGAATCGAAAAGTCAAACGTGGAAGTAGCTCAGGAATTCGTGAACCTCATCGAAGCACAGAACGGCTACCAGGCCAACGCCAGAACCATCAAGGTAGCCAACGAAATGCTCAAAGAACTGACGAATCTAATCCGTTAACCCAAAGGCTAAAAAAGCGCAATCATTCGTGGTTCCCTTTTGCACAAGCAGCTATAAAAAACCATGACGCCGATAATCGCAATGACAATTTGCAGGCTGACCTCGATCCTGGCTCTTACGCCCATCCAGAGGCTCCGCGCGGCGCAGTCTATGCCAAACAGCAGGCGGGCCTCGACAGGCACAAGCCTCGGCAGCGCGCTGCTCTGGCTGGGCCTGGTCGTCGGGAGCATAGTTGCGATACTCGTGCTGAACTGGGTGGTCAAATTGTACAAAGCCAAGGTGAAAGACCGCGCCAGCTGGTCAACATTTCGCAACAGCGTCGCCGAGCTTGGGCTGGGTCAGCAAGACGTATCCCTGCTGATGGAAATGGTAAAACTCCTCAAACTGGAACACGACCCCCAGTCGGTACTCACACTGGAAAGTTCGTTCCGCACCGGGGGCGACGCGTATTTCAAGGCTGAGGTGGCAGCCAGGAAATCCGACCAGATCAAGCAGGAATACTGGCGTCGCATCGGACGGATAAGAGCGACCCTGGGGTTTGGCCCATCAGCGGCAGGCCGGGGGCAGGCTGGCAGCAGACTCATTCATGAGAACACGCACCTGAGCATATCAGCTCAGGGACAGGCTGACGATTTCCAGGCTATCGTGCAAAAGTGCGGCCCTGATGGACTCGAGGTAAAGCTCGACAAGCCGATGCAGCCAGCCCCGGGAGTCAGCTGGTTCGTGCAATTCTTCAACGACCGCTCGCTGTGGGAGTTCGAAACCCAGGTCATAAGCGTAGAGGGCGACCTCGTCGTCCTGGCCCACGTGGAGGAGATGCGATTCGTCAACCTGCGTAAGTTCGACAGGATACCGGTGGACTTCCCCGCGGAGATCGGCGTCTTTCCGTTCCACTCCGAAGCTGCGAAACTCTCGCCGCCGGAGTTCTTTGAAGCTACGGTGGTAGAAATAGCCGGGCCAGGCCTGCGAGTGCATCTGCCGCAAACCCTACGCAAAAAAAGCAGGGTCATCGTAATTCTGAAAGTCGAATCCAAACGGATTATCCAGGGCCTGGCCAGGATTCGACAGGTCTACGACCCCGAGGGCGTGCACAAAGTCTATGGCATGGAGATGTGCGATCTGAACCCGGCGGAGGTATCAGAACTAGCCAGGATAACCACCCAAGCAGACCGCAGACACAAAGACCGCCAGGCCAACAGGCCCGAATGGAAAAACGACGCAGCAATCCCAGCCCAACAGGAACCAGGCCAAACTTTAATAAAAGCATAAAAATTTACCATGAAGAGCATGAAGTTGTTTTCATTATTTAAAAAAATCTAAAAGTTCTTCACGAGCCTCATGGTGCAACTGTTTTTCACGTTTTTTAGCGAGTTTCGTAGTGGCTTTTAATTTGTTGTAAACGGATAAATCAACATGGCAAACACAATGGAAATCATGGCTTCGGACTTGTCCGCTCTGACCAACCAATATCGGTCAATCGCGCAGAACCTGGCCAACGCCAATACGGTAGGCTACAAAAAACGAGTCAGCCAATTCCAACAAACGTTGGACAACATCGCAAACCCCGACGAGGGAGGCGTGGGCAGAACCCTTACCGGCAAGATCGCGATGGACTTCACGCAGGGTTCGTTCGCAGCCACCGGGCGAAAACTGGACGTAGCGATAAGCGGGCCTGGCTTCTTCCAGATGGACACCGCCGACGGAGCTAGCTACACACGCAACGGCACATTCCAACTAAATAAAGATGGCCAACTCGTCGACACGCTCGGACGAACCGTAGCTGGGGACTCCGGGCCTATCACAATTCCACGCGACGTGAATATATCGGACATCGTCATAGGTCAGGATGGGAGCATATCCGCGCCGGGCCAAAACCTGGGAAAACTGAAAATCGTGGAATTCAAAGACACGTCCCAGCTCAGGCCCGTCGGGTTCGGTGGCTTTAAGGCCCCAGACAACGTCAAGCCAACCCCCGCTGCGGAGACGACCGTCCAGCAGGGATATCACGAACAATCAAACGTCTCGCCAGTGGAAGAACTGGTCGGACTGATACGAGTAAGCAGGCTATACGAAGCCGGCGTAAAAAGCATTTCCTCGCATGACAAAAGGCTCGAAAGCCTCATGCGAGTTGTGATGAAGTAAGTAGCGGTTCGAGTGGCTGGCCAACTGGTTATTTTGTTTTTGTAGTTTTTACCAGTCGACCAATCAACCAGTTAACCGATCAACTAGACAGAGCAGGAGACAAACATGTTACGGGCATTTTCAACATCAGCTACGGGTATGACGGCACAGCAGCAGATCGTCGACGTCATCGCCAACAACCTTGCCAATATCAATACCAATGGCTTTAAGCGTAGCCAAATGGATTTCCAAGACCTGATGTACGTCAAGCTCCAACGGGCTGGGACGGAAATCGAAAGCGGCACGAACCTGCCAACGGGTATGGAAATAGGCTCGGGCGTAAAAGCTGCCAGCACGCTGAAAGTCTTCAGCGCCGGCGAGCTGGAAAACACCGACAGAGACCTCGACGTCGCAATCCAGGGCGATGGCTTTTTCCAGGTTACCATGACCGACGGCTCAAAACGGTACACCCGCGACGGGTCGCTGCGGATAGACTCCGGGGGCAACCTCGTTACCGCCAGCGGATACAAGCTGGACCCAGCTATCACCATCCCCGCCGACTGGACGTCGATTTCCGTGGGCAGAGACGGCACGGTCTCGGTAATGACACCCGGAGCCAGCACGCCAAGCACCGTAGGCCAAATCCAACTAGCCCGGTTCGCCAACCCCTCAGGCCTGAGCAGCGAGGGCGGGAACCTTTATGTCGAAACCGAAGGCAGCGGCACAGCCTCGGTCGGCACACCAGGCGACAGCGGACTAGGGTCGCTCGAACAAGGCTCGCTCGAAAAATCAAACGTGCAAATGGTGCACGAACTGGTCAGGCTGATTACCGCACAACGAGCCTACGAAATAAACTCACGGGCAATCAAGGCTGGCGACGAAATGCTGACCACAGCCAACCAACTCATCAACTAGGCAGAGCGAAATGACCATACGCAACACGACAATTACAATGATAGCCTTGGCGATATCCGCTGCGATACCAGCTGGGGCATGGGCCCAGGACGACGAGGCATCGCCCGTGCGAGTATACCTGCCGCGAACCAAGGTCGTAAATTCGCCGACGCTCAAGCTGGCGGATATCGCCTATATTTCAGGCCAAAACGCGGCCATGGCAGACAAGGCCCGGGGCGTTACGCTCGGGCGTTCGCCGTTCCCGGGCGAGAAGCTCACCCTGGCCCGTTCAGTAATTCTGGCCAGGCTTGCCGGGGTCGGCATCGACCGGGAGGACGTCCAGCTGAGCGGAGCCAAGTCGGTCCGCATTCGCCGGGATTCCAGCACGGTCGCCTCGGAAGATTTCGTCGAAGCTGCGGAAGCTTTCATTCGCGCCAGAATAAGTCGCAACAATATCTCGTGGCACCTCACCCGCAACCCCGCCAAACTGAACATAGCTGGGCAGAAAAAAATATCCCTCCGCTGCAGCGAGACAGGCTCGCCAAACAACGGGCAATTCCGCGTGAGCGTAGCTGTCGTAGACCAGGCCGACGACAAAGAGCTAGGCCGACGCGATCTTGTTTTTAAGCTGAAATACCAGTCTCAACGCGCTACAGCTACGCGGGACATCTGGCCGGGCGAGGTTGTCTCGCCGGACAATGCCAAGCTCGAAGTTATTATGATAGACCGAAAAAACGCAGAGGCGACCCTGCCGTTTGGTTCCAAGGCGATAAGACACATTTCCCGCGGCAGTGTCATTACCGCTGGGCATGTGGCCAGGCCAAAACCTCGCGTGTTGGTTCAGCGAAACAAGACCGTTCGGATAAAAGTAACCGGGCCAGGCTGGCAGATAATAGCTTTGGGCGTCGCCCTTCAAAAAGGCAGAGCTGGGGACGCTATCCGGGTTCGCAATGTGGATTCCAATAAAATTATCGTCGCAAAAGTTGACGACAGTGGCGACGTGATACCAGTCATGGCTAGGCGATAGAGGAACGATATGAAGATTCAAACTATAAGTGTGACTCTAACTTTGTTGATGGTAACAAGTTTTGCCAATTGTGGGTCTATCTGGGCCCAAGGCAGAGTTAGTAATATTCGCAGCAGCATGTTCGAGGATGACAAGGCCCGGAATATCGGCGACGTGCTGACCGTGAAGATCGACGAAGGCAGCGATATCAGCACGAAAAAAGACCGCAAACTGGACAAGACCAGCGAAAACAGCGGCGAGGGTGGCGGCAGTTTTGACCTGGGCGATATGCTGCCGGGCATTGGCAGACTCAAAAAAACTTTCCGCATGCCAAACTATAAATTCGACAACAAGTCCGGCTCGAAGTTTGACGGCAAGGGCGAATACAGCACTAAAAACAGCTATGTCGACCAGATAACCGTCGTCGTCGAGGACGTCATGCCCAACGGCAACCTGCTGGTACTGGGCAAACGAACGCGCGAAGTGGCAGGCCAAAAAACCACCATCCAGGCCAGCGGCATCGTCAGGCCTAGCGACATCGACGCGGACAATATAATAGCAAGCACCCGCGTGGCAAACTTTCACATCGTCTACGTCGACCGCGGAATGGAAAACAACTTCCTCCGCCCAGGCTGGCTAACAAGAATCTGGAACCTGCTGAATCCGTTCTAAAAACAAATACTAATATCGAATTTGTTTCACATTGGGAGATTTTGATGCGACGTTTTTTTTATATTATAATAATGTTGGCTATTCTCGCTGGGCTTGGTAGTCAGGCTTTGGGCGAGCGGATAAAGGACATCGTCAACGTCAAGGGCGAGCGGGGCAATCCGCTTATCGGTTATGGTTTGGTCGTAGGCTTGGCTGGCACGGGCGACGGGGCGGAGGTTTCCAAGCGAACCTTGGCCAGCTTGTTGAGGCGAAGCAATATAGCGGTGGCTGCCAAAGACCTCGACGCAGCCAACATCGCCAGCGTGATCGTTACCGCCAAGCTCGGGCCTTTCGACCGGACAGGCTCGACCATCGACGTAACGGTTTCGACCATGGGCAACTCGAGTAGCCTGCAGGGCGGAAAGCTGTTGATGACGCAACTCGAAGGTGCAGACGGACGAGTTTACGCTGTCGCACAAGGCTCGATTATCCTCGGCGGCTTCGGAGCCAGCGGGCAGGACGCGTCGGTAACCAAAAACCATACCACCGTTGGCATCGTGCCGGGCGGAGCCAATGTCGAACGCGAGGAAGTCGCCAATATCGTGGAGAACGGCGAAATTTCGCTGCTGTTGAAAAATCCCGACCATGGCACGGCGGAGGGGATCGCCGGGGCGATCAACTCGCTTCAGCCAGGCCTGGCCTTCGCAGCTGACGCCGGCACGATAAGGGTTCGCGTGCCTGCCAATCTCAAACCCACACAGATAAACGCATTCGTAAACAGGCTTGGGCACCTCCAGGTGCAAACCGATCAGCCTGCGGTGGTCGTCATCAACGAACGCACCGGAACTATTATAGTAGGCCAAAACGTGTCTATATCGACGGTGGCTATCGCCCACGGCAGCTTGACTATCACGACCGAGGAGAAAGAATACGTCTCCCAGCCTGGCCCGTTTTCCGGCGAGGGCGCGACGACCGAATCTTTCAACCGAACCAGCATAAAAGCTGCCGAGCAAAAAGGCACGCTGCGAGTCGTACCAAAAACGTTGACCGTTACTATCCTCGCTCAGGCTTTGAACCAGATGGGCCTGACTCCGAGAGATTTGATAGCTATTTTCCAGGCATTGAAACAAGCAGGAGCACTCCAGGCCGAGCTTAGAACGATGTAACATATTTCGGATTTTTGATTTCGGTTTTCGGATTGGACTATAACTATGAATAGTATTGACATGATAGACCCGACGGGCGGCAAGTCGCCATTGGCTATGCTCTCAGCCAATCGCCCCTTGCCACGTGTAGCCAAGGGCGACGATGTCAAGAAGGTCGAGAAGTTGGCGAAGGATTTCGAGGGCGTTTTGCTGAACAAGTTGATGGACGAGATGCAAAAGACCATTCCCGATTCAGGCTTGTTATCCAGCCCGGCGACGAAACAGATGAAAGGGATGTTCTGGATGTTTCTATCCCAGTCGCTGGCGGACAATGGCGGGATAGGCCTGGCGAAACAGCTGACGCAGGACTTCAAGAGGATGGCCCACATAGCTGAGCCAACAGCAAAGCCGACTGCTGACTTTATGAAATAAAAAACAAAAACTACGAAAGACGCGAAAGAACGCGAAAATGATTTTTTTGAAAAAGTAATCAGTAATCAGTAAAAACAAAAACAGCAAAACACGAATGGCACTGATTAAAACGAATGACAATGACACTAATTTTTTGAACGAGAAACACAGGCAAGTAGGAATCGCGAGATTATGACGGCAATTATGGACAGCCCAGTTTTGCAGGAGATGGTCAGGGAATTGCTCATTCTTTTGGATGAGGAGATTCAGCTGTTGCGGCTTCGCGTGGGGCAATTCGACGAGTTATATGAGGTAACCCTCCGCCGAGAGGGCGAGCGGGTCGAGTCGCTCACAGAGGAGATGGTTCTAGCCCAGCAGCGTCAAATCGACCTCGACGCCAAGTTGCAAGCTGGCAGGGGCATGATAGCCCGTAGCCTGGGTCGCCCGCAGCGGGAGCTGAAACTTTCCATGCTGATAGAAATGCTGGAGGACGTCCAGGCCCGCGAACTGGAACACAAACGCCAGCAGATTATCCTGCTTGCTGAACGGCTAAAACGCAGACACCTGGACACAGCTATGCTGCTGAGCGAAAGCATACGAGTCAACCGGATGCTCCTGGAAGGCTTGCTGCCAGCCAGCGGCACGGTAACAACTTATAACACTGGCGGAGCCAAGGGCTGGCGAGACGGCACGGGCCTGCTCGACGCGGAGATATAGAATGAATTTTTCGATAGGACTTACCGGACTGCGTGCCGCCCAGCAGGCGTTGGAACTAATTGGCACGAACCTGGCCAATGCCGGCACGAAAGGCTATCACCGGCAGGAAATCCGCCTAAGCCCCCTGCAACTAAGCGGCGGAACATCACGCCTCGTAACAGGCGGCGTAATGGTCGACGGAGCGGTGCGACAATACGACGCGCTGCTCGAGCGAGAATATCTTCGACAGCAACCCATCCTGGGCCAACTAAGACAGGAACTCAGCGGCCTGGCCAGCATCGAATCTGTCATGGGGCAAGTCGACGGCAACCCGCTGGGCGACAGCATGCGGGGATTTTTCTCGGCATTAAACGACATGGCTTCGGACCCCACGAGCACAGCCTATGCTCAGCAGATTGTCTGGAGTGCGGATTCGACAGCATTGAATTTTCGCAGCATGTCGGAGTTTTTGACTCAGGTGAAAGACCATCTGCAGTCGCAGGCTGAGGGTTTTGTAGCTGAGGTGAATGCATTGGCAGAGACCGTAGCTGAACTTAACTCGCAGATAAGCACAGCCAGGGCCCGGGGTGCTACGCCGAACATTTTGGAGGATCAGCGAGACCAGGCCCTGGCTGAGCTGGCGGACCTGGCTGGCACGACCGTTACGGGCCTGGGCGGTGGCGACATAAGCGTCTCGGCCTGGGGCATCGCTCTTGTGGTCGGCGAAAACATCACGCCGATAAAAATAGGCCTGGATTCCAATGGCCAACTCGGCATCGCATCTCAACACGAGGTAACTTACAACGCGCAGACAACCGGCGGACAGCTTGGCGGGGCGATGAACCTGCACAACGAAATCGTCAGCGGGCTGGAGAACAAACTCGACACGTTGGCCCGGCAGATGATGTACGAATTCAACGCGATACAGTCCCAGGGGTTGGGGAGCGAGGGGTCGTTCACCTCGCTGGACGGCGCGACTTTGGACACCAGCGAGACGATGGGCCAATGGCAACCGCCCGTTGCTACGGGCCAACTGCACCTCAGACTGATCGACGCAGCGGGGATGGCTGAGACTCACACCGTTGACATCAACAGCGGCGACACACTCTCCGACGTCATCGACGCGATAAGCCTTATTTCACCGGGCAATATCTCCGCCAACATCGCTGGCAGCGCTCTGCATATCGAGACAGCTAACGGCTATAAGTTTGACTTCGTCCCGGACAATACCTTGACGACTGACGGGTCGGACGGAACCACAGGCCTGGTCGGAACGGGCGGCGGAGCGGGAGCTCCGGTGGTCGAAACGTCCGGCGTATATGAAGGCGATAATCAGACATACAATTTCAAAGTTATAGTCCCGGGTGGCGGAGCTGGCGAAATCGGCGTGGACGAAAACCTTTCGCTGGAAGTTAGAAATGGCGCGGGCGAATTGGTAAAGACGCTGGACGTGGGCTTGGGATACGCGGCTGGAGATAGCTTGGAAATTGAAGACGGATTGTGTATATCGCTTGGGCAGGGAACCGTGAACGACAGCGAGGATTTTTCCGTTGCAGCACGCAGCAACAGCGACACGGGCGGGTTTCTCGTCTCTGCCGGGATGAACACTTTTTTCCGAGGCACAGGCGCGTCGGACATGCGGATACGGTCGGATTTCTATGACACCCCGACGCTGATATCAACCTCGGCCGGGCCTGACGGCGGAGACAGCCTGGCTGCTCAAAGACTGGCCCGGCTGGACGAAATGACGATGACGGGCCTGGGGGGCAAGAGGCCTATGGACTATTTTTATGACATCTCCGCGGGAATAGGCCAACAGGTTATGGTGCGAGAATCCAGGCACCAAGCAATGCAGGCTTCGGCAAAAGAACTCGAAAATCAGCGAGACCAAATAAGCGGAGTAAACCCAAACGAAGAAGC
>QNCB01000018.1 GCA_003644335.1 Planctomycetota bacterium
AAATGGGAGCTGCACCGCACGCTGATGCGAGACGTCGTAGCCTTCGACCCGACGCTGCTGAACTACAGCGGGCGGTGGTGGCTATTCGCAAACATTGTGGAAAATCCCGGCGCGTCATACAACGACGAGCTGTTCCTGTTCTGGGCCGGCGAGCCGACCAGCTGCGACTGGCAGCCGCACGATTGCAACCCGATAGTCTCCGACGTCCGCCGGGCCAGGTCAGCTGGGCGGATATTCAGCCAGGACGGCAAGCTGTATCGACCCGCTCAGGACTGCTCGGGAGAGTATGGCCAGGCTCTGGCGATACAGGAAATCCAAACCCTCACCGAAACCCAATACGCCGAGCGAGAAGCCGCAGAAATAAAACCCACCTGGTCGCCAAAAATAAAATGCGTCCACACCCTAAGCCAAGCCGGCGACCTGACCGCCATCGACATACGACTAGACCGCCGAAAGGTTTTGTAACAACAGTTATCAGCCGTCAGTTATCAGCAAAAACAAAAAACCACAGCACCCGTGCCTATTGCCTAATCCCTATTTGCCTAATCCAGAAATTTCCGCTTTCCTTTGGCTTGCCGATTGCGTTAAATATAGGCAACCTGTTTACGAGTAATCTGAACCTGTATGGAGACGGAACCATGAAACGAATAATCGCGACTCTTGCATTGCTGGCCATGGCCTTGCCCCTGGGGTGTAGCCAGGATTTCTACGCCAAAACGATCGTCGAGTCCAAAACCTCGCCGCAAAATATGGTGCTGATGGGCCTGACCGGTTCGGGCGAACATCTCCAAGCCAAGGGCGTCATCAGTTTGCATCAGCGGTTCGACAGGCCCGATGGCGTGGAGATCGACGCCTGGGTCATCAACGCCAAGGCTACCCCCGCCAGCGGCACGGTCGTGCTGCTGCATGGCGAGGAGCAATGCAAAGCCAACTATCTGGGCATGGGCAAGAACCTCGCCAAAATGGGCTACGACGTCGTGCTGATAGACCTCCGCAGCCACGGCAAGAGCACGGGCAAATACGTTACCCTCGGCGCGAAGGAAAAGCTGGACGTCAAAGCCATCGTCAACACTCTCGCGGGTGAGAAAAAGATTGCCGCTGGGCCTTTGTACGTTTTCGGCGCGACCTTCGGTGCAGCGACGGCTTTGCAATATGCCGCCATCGAGCCTAAGGTTGCTGGGGTTGTGGTTATCGCGCCGTGGAAAGACGCAGCCTCGGTAGCTCGGCGGAAGTTGTTCCTGGCTGGTCTTAGCATGAAGCCCGAGGATTTCCAGGACGTGATGGACAAGGCAGGCAAGTTGGCCGATTTCGACCCGGCTGCGACCTCGGCATTCAACGACGCGGCCAAGCTCAAGTGTCCCGTGTATATCATCCATGGCCTGCTCGACCTGGCAGTGCCACTGGACGACAGCAAGGCGATACTCTCGCAAATCCCAGGCCCGAAAAAACTCAAGGTAATCATGCCGGGCCCGGAACAAATAGCAGTGGGCCTAAGCTTGGAAACCTGGGTGCCGAAACAAATCGACATGGTCGCAAAAGGCAAACTGACCAGTAGCGAAAAAAATGCCCAATGACCAAGTGCCCAAATATCAATGACGAATTTCGAAATCAGAATGACGGAAAAAGGTTGAGAAAAACCGTGAACGGTTAAGTTTTTTCAAAAATATCCGTGTTTATCCGTGGTTCGCTCTTTCTGCTTTTACTGACTACTGACTACTGAATACTGAATACTGAATACTGAAATATGACTACATCGGCAGAACAATCGGAAACTATTATCATCCTGGACTTTGGCTCGCAGTACGCCCAGCTGATAGCCCGGCGGGTGCGTGAGAAGAAGGTTTACAGCGTTTTGGCTCGGCCTGGCGTTTCCCCGGCAGAGCTGGCAGAGCTGAACCCGAAGGGCATTATCTTCACGGGAGGGCCAGCCAGCGTCTACGAAGACGGCGCGCCGAAGTTCAACCCCGAGCTTCTCGACATGGGCGTGCCTATTCTCGGAATTTGCTACGGCATGCAGATAGCCTGCCAATCGCTCGGCGCGGAAATTTCGCCCGCTACAAATCGAGAGTTTGGCCGGGCTACGCTGGAGGTTCTCGACCAGGGCGGCCTGCTGAAAAATGTGCCCGCACAAACCAGCGTCTGGATGAGCCATGGCGACCAGCTGAAGGACATCGGCGGCGATTTCGTATCGCTAGCCCGCACGCCCAACTGCCCCTTTGCAGCGGTGCGACACAAAACCAAGCCATTCTTCGGCGTGCAATTTCACCCGGAAGTTACGCACACGCCGCACGGGTCGGAAATTTTCGAGAACTTCCTCTACGACATCTGTGGCTGTCGGGGCCTGTGGCAGATGAGCACGTTCGTCGACTCGGTCGTCGAAGACGTCGCCCGTCGCGTCGGGCCCGGCGAGCAAGTCATCTGCGGCCTGTCCGGCGGGGTAGACTCCTCCGTCGTGGCAGCAATGCTGCACAAAGCAATCGGCGAAAGACTATCGTGCATCTTCGTGGACAATGGCTTGCTGCGGCTGAACGAGGTCGAGCTGGTCGAGCAGACCTTCGGCGATCATTTCAAAATCAATCTCACCACCGTCCCTGCCGCGGACGATTTTCTCGGCAAGCTCCGCGGCGTAACCGACCCGCAAACCAAGCGGAAAATCACAGGCCATGCGTTTATCGACGCCTTCAAAACAGCTGCGAAAAAAATCCCCAACGCAAAGTTCCTCGCCCAGGGCACGTTGTATCCCGATGTGGTCGAGTCCGGCTATTCCCTGGCCGGAGAGGCTGCGAACATCAAACTGCATCACAATGTCGGCGGGCTGCCAGCGGAGCTAGGTTTCGAACTTATCGAACCGTTGCGAGACCTTTTTAAGGACGAAGTCCGCCGGGCTGGCGAGCTGCTGGGCCTGCCGAGCGAGTTGGTCTGGCGACATCCATTCCCCGGGCCGGGCCTGGCTGTGCGGTGCATAAGCGACATCACGAAGGACAAGCTCGACATCCTCCGCAAGGCTGATAATATCCTGCTGGAGGAAATCACCGCCAACGGCCTGTATCGCAAGACTTCTCAAACATTCGCTGTGCTGCTGCCGGTGCAGTCCGTCGGCGTGATGGGCGATGGCAGAACCTACGAAAATGTAATCGCTATCCGCTCGGTCGATACGAACGATTTTATGACAGCTGACTGGTCGCGGATTCCGTATAATGTACTGGCGACAATTTCCAACCGCATCATCAACGAAGTGAGAGGCGTAAACCGAGTGGTCTACGATATCTCGTCAAAACCCCCAGCCACGATAGAGTGGGAATGATTCTTATTTCGGATTTTTGATTTTGGATTGTTGGCTACGCAAAAATGCACCATGAAGCACATGAAGAGCATGAAGTTCTTTTTTTGTTATCTAAAAAAATCTAACACAGGTATCCCGTAGTACGGTGGACAGGCAGCTCCGTAGGAGCGATATCTTTGTAGTAATGCGATTGTATAATATGTTTAGCTCCGTAGGAGCGGCATCTTTGTGTTGGCTTTGGAACAGTTTAAGATGTCGCTCCTACGGAGCTTGGTTCGTAGCAGTCTTTTTTTCTACAAAGATGTCGCTCCTACGGAGCTAAAAAAATGCGGATTTTTGAGAAACTGGTGCAATGGATATTTTTTTTGAAAAGACGTCGCGGAGATTGGCTTTGGGCGTTTTTGTATTGTCTGTGGCCTTTGGATTTTGTCTCCATGGGTTTGCCCAGGCTGGGGCGGGAGGCTGGGACGCCGAGCCTGATGACGCCAAACCTTCTGCCAAGCGGGCTGACAGCGACAAGCCGGGCAAGGACGCCAAACAGCCTGACGATAAGTCCCCTGCCAAGGACTCCGCCAAGTCGCAGGTGGATATCTCCGATCTGCTGGAATTGCTGAGCGACGACAACGATGAGGTTCGTCTCTCTGCCGCACAAAGGCTAGGCCTGGCGGGCAATACCCAGGCTGTCAAGCCTTTGATGCAAACGTTGGCCAACGACGCGAGCGTCTCCGTCCGCTACGGAGCAGCTGTGGCCCTTGGGCTGTTGAAATCTCCCCTGGCTCTCGAGCCTTTGGTCGCAGCGATAAAGGAAGACGACGAGTCTCTCCGCACTGCTGCAGCCCAGGCCCTGGGCACACTGGGCGACGCCCAGGCCATTACGCCCCTGCAAGCTGCGGCCAAGCGAGACAAGAGCGAACTCGTGCGGGCAGCTGCAGCCAAGTCGCTGGGGATGCTGGGCGAGAAACGTGCCGCCGCGACGCTACGAGCTATGCTTGGGCGAGACAAAAGCGAGCTTGTGCGAACCGAGGCAGCCACGGCCCTGGGCAACCTGGGCGACAAACGCTCAGCCAAAACACTCGGCAAGATTGTGCTGAGAGACAAAGACGAAGCCCTCCGCCTGGCCTCTGCCGAGGCGCTGGGCAAACTCGACGAGAAAAAAATCACGCAAAAGGTAGCTATCGCCCTGCTGGAACAGCCACCCACCGACGAGGCGGAATCCAAATGGCAGGAGCAACTCAACCGGGCTGAGCTGCTAGCCAGGCTGGGCCCAAACGCCATGCGGATATTGGCTACCGCTACCAAACACAAAAAACGCCACGTCCGCAAATTGGCAATCACAGCCTTGGGAATATCGCGGGACAAACGAGCCTTGGTCGTGCTGATAACCGCTACGAAAAGTCCCAACACATCCGACCGCTGGAACGCTGTGCACGCCCTGGGCAGGCTGGGCGACAAACGAGCCTTGCCGCACCTTAAAACTCTCCTGGAAGATCGAGACGACAGCATACGAGAAATCGCCCGACACGCGATCAAGCTGATAAACAAAGCCAATGAGCAACGCTGAAAACCAAACGCACGAGTGCATGTTCTCGGTAATCATGCCGGTTTACAATCACGCCGACTACCTGGGCCAGGCCATCGAGTCGGTCCTGGGCCAGACCTGCGAAGACTGGGAACTAATAATCGTGGACGACGGCTCGACTGATGGCTCAGGCGAGATAGCCCAGCGATTCGCCCAGCAAGACGGGCGAATAAAAGTCCTTACTCAGCCAAACGCGGGCCCAGCCAGGGCTCGCAACACCGCACTAGCCAAGGCGCGGGGACGCTGGCTTGCCTTTATCGACAGCGACGACATCTACCTGCCAGATGCGCTCGAGCAGTTCGCATCGCGCATCCTGTCAAACCCAGCTGCGTCGTTTTTCCATGGCTATCGACATCGGCTCGACGCCGACGGAACCGTTACCGAACTGGCGGGGCAGTATCAGGACAAGCCCAGCGGCCCGGCGGAACTTTTTGGGCGAATGTATCTCTCGCACCTGTGCGTATGTTGGCGGCGGAGCCTGCTGGAGACGCTCATAGGCTACGACGAATCACTACGAAACTGTGAGGATTACGAACTCTATCTCCGCATGAGCCTGGAGACGCAATTTTATCCCATCGGCGTAGCGACAGGCCTGCGACGGAGACACGATAAAAATCTCTCGAAACAAACCGGAGCCTCCCGCCTGCAGGAAGCCCGGATACTGCAACGGTTCATCGAAACCCAGGGCGGGCGTGCTGTCGTACCGCCCGAAATAGTCTCAACCAGGCTGGCCAAATTGTATTACTCATCGGGCAGACAATATTTCAAAGCCCGCCAATATCGACAAGCAATCCAAGCCCTCAACAAGTCCGCCAAGTTCAGACGAACCCTCAAAGCAACAGCACTAAACCTGCTAGCCCACATCCTCCTGCCATTGGGAAAAAAGTAATCAGTTATCAGCCGTCAGTAAAAACAAAAACAGCAGCCCACGGATTACACTGATTGAAAAGAGATTACACGGTTTTTTTTGATTAAACAAAACGACGGGTGGCATGGCTACACCGCGGCTGTTTGTAGGATAGCCTGGGGGCTGCCCCCCGTGTCATTCCCGCGCAGGCGGGAATCCAGGGGTGCTCGCCGGGTTTCAAACTTGCCCGAGGAATGACAAGAAGAAGAGTTGATTACCGCCTGCGCGGGAATGACAAAGAAAAAAGAAAAACAAAAAAAGAACTCCATGCTCTTCATGTACTTTATGGTGAATTTTCGTGTAGCCGTGAACAGTTACCTTTGTTCTTGTTTTGAACATTTGAATTTTGAACATTCGGTATTAGGGGTATCTAATGGACTCAACCACCACTACCTGTTGGGGTGGATTAATTGCTTGTATGACGTCGGTTCCACCTGTCCCATGCCTGAGACGCCTGGCAATGCGGGCAGACGAACCCGTTTGACCATTGTAATCCGAACAGGTAGCGACGACATGTCTCTTTGTCGCCGAAGCGCCGTTCGAGTTCCAATGCCGCATGCGGGTAATCCTCGCTCATTGTTCACTACACTACAGGATGTGGTCGATTGAGTCAACCAGATACCCCTGTTCGGTATTGTTTCGGATTCAGTATTTCGATATTCGGATTTGTTTAGGTCGGGTGGCTTGGCTATGTCGCGGGTCTGCGGGATGGCTATGTGACCAGGATGTTTGCCAGGGTTAGATAATTTTTGGGGGGAATTTGATCGGCCCGGCTGGCGGGGTCTATGTTGGCGGCGGCTAACGCGTTGGCGAAAACTTCGGGGGCCAGCGGGGCGCCCCGGCCTTTCGCGGTGGATGAAATCCGCTTGCGTCTTTGCGTGAAGGCCATTGACAGCAAGGCTTGCAGCGTGGCGGCGTCGTGGAGTTTTTCCGCAGCTGCGGCGTCGAAGTCTATGCGGACTATTTGGCTTGCGATTTTTGGCCTGGGCCAAAACGAGCTGGCGGGGATGGTCGGCCCGAGCGAAACTTTTCCCAGCAGAGACAGAATAACGCTGACCGGCCCGAACTGTCGCCCAGCGGTGGCGGCAAATCGCTGGGCAACCTCCTGCTGCACGGTGAAGGTCAGGCTCTCGAACCGCACGCCCCGTGTTTTTATCGCCCGCCAGGATTCCAGCATACACTCTGCGACCAGCGATGTGGCGATGCTGTATGGCAGGTTGGCGACCAGACGGGCGGAGTGGCCCAGCTCGGCGAGCACAGGCGGAGCGATGGTGCTCTTGTCGGCCAGGATGTCGCCCTCGATGAGGACGACTTTTTCGTTTGTTGAGCGGTCGACCCGCCAAGGATGCTGACAGGCTGATTCGTCGGGCGGAGCAACACCCGCGTCCTGCCGCCCAGGCTCGCCGATAAGCCTGGCCCGCAGCAGCCCGGCCAGGCGACGATCGATTTCCACGGCGACGACCTTGGCGGAACAGGCTTGCAACTCCTCGGTAAGCGATCCCGTGCCCGGGCCTACCTCCAGCACCGTATCAGAGCCACCCGGCGGGAGGCCTGCGATTTCCAGGAGCTTCCGCATCTGATTCAGGTCGATGAGAAAACATTGGCCCAGACGGCGCAGCGGGCGGGCGCCGGCCCGGTCCAACAACGCCTGGATTTCTTTTACAGTCTGCATCTGGCGGGGCTAGGTTGCCACGGGTTCTGACGCCGACGGCGGTTTTTTCCGCTCGGCATCGAGCAGGTCGTTAACGGTGGGCTTGCTGAGAGGCATCCCTTCGATGATCTGTTTGGCCTCGTCGGCGGAGAGAGTTTCGTACTTCAACAGTGCCCTGGCCAGCCTGTCCGCCGCGTCGCGATGATTCTCCAACAGCTCTCGCGTGCTGTGCTCAGCCTGGCTCATTATCTTGCGGACTTCCTCGTCGATAAGCTCGGCGGTCTTGTCTGAATAGTCCTTCCCGCCGAGGTCCATAGGCATGATCTGCTTGTCGTCGTTGGCGTAGTTTATCATGCCCAGCTGCTCGCTCATGCCCCAGTCGAGCACCATTTTCTTGGCTATTTCGGTGGCTTTGGCGATATCGTTTTGCGCGCCGGATGTAATGTCATGGCAGAAGAGTTCCTCCGCCAATCGCCCGGCCAGGCAGACACCCAACAGGGCCCGGCAGTAGTTGCGGGTGAAGAGGTAGCGGTCTTTTTCCGGCAGGGAGAACGTCGCTCCGCCCATCGAGCCACGCGGTATTATCGAGACCTTGTGCAACGGGTCGGCGTCGGGCAGAAGCACCTGCACGAGGGCGTGGCCCGCTTCGTGGAAGGCGGTGATTTCCTTCTCTCGCTCGTCAATGACGCGGTTTTTTCGGCTCCGGCCCCAGCGAACCTTGTCCCGGGCCTCTTCCAGGTCGGACTGGTCGAGATGCTCCTTGTTGAGCATCGCAGCGGCTATGGCAGCTTCGTTTACCAGGGCAGCCAGGTCGGCGCCGCTGAACATGGGCGTCCCGCGGGCCAGGCGATGCAGGTCTACATCCGGGCCACACTTTACCTTGGCGGCATAGATTTTGATTATTTCAACTCGGCCTTGCAGGTCGGGCAGCGGTACGGTTACTTGTCGATCGAACCGCCCGGGCCTGGTCAGGGCCGGGTCCAACACGTCGCCACGGTTGGTAGCGGCACAAACTATCACCTGGTCGGACGAGTCAAACCCGTCCATCTCCACGAGGATGGCGTTGAGGGTTTGTTCGCGTTCGTCGTGGCCTCCGCCAGCCAGGCCCTGGCCTCGCTTGCGACCGACGGCGTCTATTTCGTCCAGGAAGATAATGCAGGGCGAGGAATCCTTGGCCTGTTTGAAGAGGTCTCGCACCCGCGAGGCCCCGACGCCGACGAACATCTCGACGAAGTCGCTGCCGGAGATGCTGAAGAACGGCACGCCAGCTTCGCCCGCGATAGCCTTGGCCAGGAGAGTCTTGCCGCAGCCTGGCTCGCCGACCAGCAGCACGCCTCGGGGCATCCGCCCACCGAGGTTGCCGAACTTTTTCGGATTTCGCAGGAACTCGATTATCTCCTGGACTTCGTCTTTTGCTTCGTCGATGCCGGCGACGTCTTTGAAGGTTACCTTGGATTGCTCCTTGGTCATCAAGCGGTGTCTGCTCCTGCCAAAGTTGCCCAGGAACCCCGCACCGCCGCCAGCTGCGCCCAGCCTGCGAAACACGAAGAACCAAATCAGCCCGAAGACGAGTATCATCATAAGCAGGTGCGGCAGCATGCCCGTCCACCAGCTGTCGCGGATATATTGCACCTTCACATTGCCCCCCGCCTTGGCCAGCCTGGCATCGAGCCGCTCGGGAAAACTCTGGTCGCTCCGATAATCGTAGGACGTATAGACGCTGCGGCTTTGCTCTTTCTCGATAGGGACAGAGTCGGCCAGGGTCGCTTTTATCTGCGACGTCTCGACGTAGACCGTGCCGGTGAGCTGATTGTTGTCCACATACTGCCAGAATTCGGTTATCGAAATTTCCCGTTGGCCCGCGTTTTGGCCCGTCAGCACCGCAGCGAGAAGTACCCCCAGGCCTATTATCAGAAACCAGCCCAGCAGAGATCGGCTGAAATTGGGCGGCATGGGTGGAACAGGCCCCTTGGGCTTGGGTGGCTCGGGCGGCGACTGTTTGTCCGGTGTTTGATCGCTCATACTACTCCATATTCAAAGTTTTAAAAAAAGTTGTCAATAATCAGGAGTCAGGATTCAGAAGTCAGGATTCAGTAGAAACAAAAACAGATACCACGAATGGCGCAAATTAAAAACGAATGGCACGAATTTTTATTTTTAGCTTTTCGTAACCGTCCCGATATATCGAGATGCCATATGTTTTTTCTTTCACTAATTACTGAATCCCGAATCCTCTTCCTACCAGTCTGATTCCATGGTTTCTACTATTCGCCGGGCTAGTTTGTCCAGCAGGTCTTCGCTGCCTTGGAAGAAGTCTTCGTTGAACGGCACGGGCGGCAGGTATATCCCGGCGACGTCGAAGTTCTGCCGTTTGACGATTATTTTGCCCGTCCGCAGGTCTTCCCATTTGAACGAGACGGTGAAGGTTATTTGCATTTCGCGCGGGTCGCCGGAGTCCGGGTCGAAGCTCATCGTCCGCTGCGTAATTTTCTCCAGCGTGCCGGTCAGGATAGTATCCGCCCGCTGCTTGGTCGTAACCTTATAAGGCGTGTCCAGCTCGATGCGTTTGACGAGCGACTCGGTCAGCCTGATCTCGATATCCCGGCGGTAGATATCCTTGCCTCGCGTCCATATCGGCACAGCTACGGTGCGGATACCCTGGCGGTATTGGCTCTTGGCGGTGTAACCCGTCG
>QNCB01000019.1 GCA_003644335.1 Planctomycetota bacterium
AGGTCAAGGAAGCGGTGGTCACATTTACCGACGGTAACGATACGGAAATGTACACCAAATCCTTGGTGGCCAACATCAACCGTGAAGGCCACAACCCCATGGAGATCGCCAAGGCGTTTTCGGAACTCATTGATGGCGGTATGAACAACCGTGGAATCGCTCGGGCTTGTGGAGTGTCGGAAGGTCATGTTTCGCAACACCTCACGTTGCTGGACCTGGACAGCTCCGTACAGAAGACCATCGCCAAGGATGTGATCTCCATGTCCCAGGCCCGGGTACTTTGCAAAGTAAACGAGGAAGAACACTCCACATTCTTCTTCCGTCTTTTCGAGCAAATGGTGAGCAAGGGCCTGAGCGCGCAAGAGGCTGATATCAAGACCAAAGCGTACTTGGATCGCTACACACAACGCCAAAAGGAGAAAGCTGCAGCGCAGAAAGCCAAAGAGACGACCACCGGTAAGAAAGACGCAAAAAGCAGCAAGGACGCCAAAGAAGCAGAGCCCAAGAAAAGCCCTGGGCGTCCCGAAACGGCGATACCAACTTACGAAAATCGTAAGGCTGATATCCGTCCCGCTAACAAGACGGAGCTCGTAGCGTACCTCAACGGACACTCTGAGCGGCTGGCTCGCGCTACCTCCGACAAGACCAAGCAATTTTTGAAGGGTGTGCTCCACGGACTGGAGCTGGCGTCTGGCCTCAAAGAGTAGCTCACATTACACAGAGGTCTCCCAACTCCGTAACCGACATCCGTCGCAGTTCTAGTTTCACTTCTTTTAATAGTCGTTCCTTGATCTGACGCACGCGTTCCGGTGTGATATCAGCGAGTACTGCAAGCTGATGAAGACTCTTAGATGCTGTGCGTCGGGATTGTTCTGCGATATCGTAATACTGCAACAGGATAAACTTATCGCGTTCCCTCATAGGAATACGCGCAAGAATATCTCGTATAAGTTCTGCGACGGATGCGTCGATTACATCTTCTTCTGTGTCTATGTCCTCGGAAAGCGTAACCGACATACCCTTAGATTCGAGAGGAACAGTGACGTTCAACGTCTCAACGTCATCGGAAGGAAGGAACTCGTGACTGTCCGCGCCTGTGCACGCAGGGATAGTTTGTGGGTCTTGATCTCCTTCAATCCGCAAGTTACAATGTCTACATACGAAAACTCCATTCTTCTGGGCTTTTCGATGTGACTTCTGCTTGTGCGAGGGTACGTGTACAAGGCTGCTGCTCTGAATCTCATCAAACATTTCCTTACGAATCCAATGGGCTGCGTAAGTAAGAAATCGGGTTCCTTGATCGATATCGAACTTATCTATAGCGATCAGGAGCCCGACATTTCCTGCAGAAATCAATTGTTGAATACGATAAGGATCCTTAGTGATTGACTTGGCCATGCGAACAACAAAACGTAAATTACTGGTAATAATGCGCTCACGCGCATTTAGGTCTCGACTTTTACCACACTTCAAGCAGTAAGGAGGGGTGTAATACGTCTCAAATTTTTCATTACATTGGGTACAAAGAGTTAAGCGGTAATCGGTGTCTTTCGGCGCTGGGGCCCCGCATTCCGTACAGTATTCTCGTTTGACTTTGTGAGGGATACGTTCATTACAGTGTGGACACGTGTTGTAACGTTTTAAAAGCTCCCGCTCTTCTTTGGGGGTTAGAACTGCATGTTTCCCCAAGTCGTCATAGTACGTTTTGAATGTTCGATCTTCAAATGCGCTAACAGACTCCATTGTACGCTCCTTCATAACTACCGTCATTTCACGATATTGTCAGATTTGTATTGATTTGTCCACGCCCATCAAATACTGTGGGTAGACCGCCAAGGAGGACCCTCATGAGTACCCTAGACAGACGTAAGAGTCGCTAGACACCCAAAGGAGAAAAAAGGATGAGCGACAAGCAAGAAACCCAACTCGCCAAAGCCGACAACACCGCACTCGCTGAGACGATTAAGTCGCCGGTGCTCCTAGACCTTGCTCAACAGGTCAAGCATCCGCGCTTCGTTGAGAAGTTCCGAGCCCAATTGGAACGAGTAGTGCGCCCAACCCTGAATGAGCTCGTGGCTATCGTAAACGACATTCCGGACGATTATCGGGATCAAGTTGCGACACTCATGAAGAAGATGGATCCCAACCGCCCAGGGTTGTACCTGGCAGACCAGCGGCCTCAGCTTACCGAACTGCGGCTGTATCAAGGTTCCGGCAACGATCCCAACCGTCCTGACAACTGTCGTGTGGGGCACTTCTACCTGACAACCAAACAGAACGTTGGAGAGAAGTTCGTCGGCACGGTCCTCGCCTTGTGGCAAGGTCGCACCATGTGGCCCGGTGCCGATGATGCGCGCAACGCTCCGTTGTGCACCTCGATGGACCGAGAAGTTGGCTCGAAATACGGAACCTGCGCTACCTGTCCGCAACGCCCCTGGCGCGACGGAGAAAAGACCAATTGCAACGATGACGTCGTGGCATTCATGCTGCCAAAAGACATGGACGATATCATCCTTGTACGCTTTTCGCGCACGTCGGAAAGTTCTGGTCGCCAACTTGCTAAGTTTGCAGCTAAGAATCTGGTGCCCTGGCAGCAGTTCTACCAGATCACGGCCAGCGAGCGCCAAGGCTCTGGTGGTTCCAAAATCAAATGGCACGTAATGAAAGTCGAGCCGCTCGAGGAAACGGTTCCTACTGCGCTGATGGAGTTATGCGCGGCACTCTGCGCCATGGCAGAGCATGACTTCATCCTTCCCGGCCTCGGTCGCATTTATAACGATGCTGCCGATGTCGAGGGTGACGGTCCTGCTACCTCCGGTGGTGGCGACGGTGACGATGACGACACCAAGGACTACGACGATTTCGAAGACAACGTCTAGCGCAAAGGGGGAAGGGAGGGGGGGCTAACGGCCCCCTCACTTTTTTAGATCATGAGTATCAAACCGTCAAAATTCGTTCTCGAGCATGCGCCATGGTCTTACTCCAAGGCGGAAACCGCAGCTCAGTGTCCTTACAGATTCTTTCTCACCTACGTTGAAAAACGTAAGCGCGGTACGCCCAACGCCGACGCCTTGGTGGGTCAGGCTGTTCACACTATACTGGAGTTCATGATCTCTGGTCGCAATTGGAATCTCGCGTACGAAGCTGCACGGGAAAAATACGCAGACATGACGTCCAACGAGATCGACCGAGTGGAGGAGATGCGCTTCGCCGCAGAAAACTTCATCGGAAAGCTTGGGCGTTACCAGGATAGGCATAACATCCAAGACACGTGGATCGAGCGCAAGCTCGGTGTCACCCTCGAAGGAAAGCCTACCAAATTTTTCGGGGATAAGGTGTTCTTCCGTGGCGTGGTGGACTTGGCGCTTTTTCCCAAAGATCGAGGACACGTCATCGTACTCGATCACAAGACAGGGAAGCGCCGGTCCCTTCACTACTACGAAAAACAGTTCGATTGTTACCTCCTTCTCATTAAGGCCGCTCTCAAGACCCTGACTCGGGGTCGCGTCGGCATTCATTGGGCTAAGGAGGATTACATCGAGTTGTCCAAGAAGTCTCGAGACATCGCAGACATTCAGCCGTTCCAGGAGCAACTGATCAAGTGGTTGAATAAGTCTGTAGAAAAGACGGCAGATAACTTCAAACAGACTAGGCGTGGACCGCTGTGCCCATGGTGTGATCACCAGTCAGTGTGTCCAGAGTTCAGTCAAGGGAGCGACACAGACAATGCCTGCGGAAAGGAAGAAGAAGGGTAAGAAACGAGGCATTACCAGGGACCAGATCTGGAAGATCTGGGATACGGTGTCGCCTCGGGACTGGTACGAATTCTTCAACAGTTTCAAGCGCGAGTCCAACATCGAATTTGCAGGGGACACTACCCTGAAATGTCTATGTCCCCACCCTAAACATGCGGATACCACTGCATCATTTTTCGTATTTACCGCCAAGGGATACGCGAAGTGCTTTGGGTGTGAGTACTATACTTCCAATCCTATAGAGCTTCTTGCTCTTCTGATGGACGGCACAGACGCCGATGCCGTTCAATTACTCAACGAAAGATACCACCTGAATTTCCTGCCGCGGAAAGCTATCGAAGAGCTCCGCGCACAGAAGACCAACCAGAACACCAAGCAAGCAATTATGCGCGTATGTAACCAGGTGATGTGCGACACCATCGCTAATCCGTCTAAGTACCCATACGCTAAGAAAGCTGTGGACTGGCTCGCCAATGACCGAAAAGTACCAACAGACGTTTTGCACGCACTGCCCGTAGGAGTCATGCCTCCGCTAACGGAACTCGGGCGCCTCCTCGTATCGGATTACAAGAAAGCCAAGGGCGCGTGGGATATTGACACTAAACGCAGTCCCGCACCTCCCGAGGACGTTACGGACAACGCCATCAACTACCTGACGGATTCTTTCAGCGCACAGTTCGTGGTTGGTGGAGTCGTCTGGCCTCTGCACGCCACTCCAACGGAAATCGCACGTCTCAAAATTCGAGGACCCAACAACAATGATCCCAAGGATATTGTGATGCCCTTGGATGAATACGAGGATCTTCTTGGGATGTACGGCCTGGGTTGGAAACCTTACCAAACGCTGCTCGATCCTAAAACAATGAGCGAATGGGCCTACCTGACAGAAGGGGAAATGGACGTCATGACGTACATGGCGTACTCCCTAAAAAGAGGAATGCCAAATTTCCCGCTGTTCTCTGTCGGGGGTAAGGGGGGCTCTGCCCACATCGAGCCTATCTTCAAAGCGGCGGGTCTTACCGGCGCATACATGATTGGCGACTCCCCTAATAAGGGAGCCTCAGGTGGAGACGTTGTTGTTCGTAACTGGATGACAAAGATCCGAAACTTACGTGTGAAAATCTTTACCGGCTGGGATGCACTCGTCCCCTCCGGAGATCTCGATGAGGCAGTCCTCCAACACGGAATTGATAAGGTTGAAGAACAACTCTGGAAGAATCCTTCCAAGACGTTTATACCTGCGTGGCAGTGGGCGGCTGAACTAGCAGTTGTCGCCATCGACAACCTCCCCGAACGCGATTACCGTATGATGGTGGACGTCGCGGCTACTATGGGCGGCTGTCTCCGGCATCGCCACGATATCGAAAAGTACGCACAGGAAATCGCCAATCTCTACGATGAAATTACTATTCCTATTTTGAAACGAGAGATTGCTTCCAGCGAGGATTCCGAAGCGGGATTTATTCTCCGTTGCACCGACGCACTCAATGACCACTTTGCTACCTTGGCTACTAAGCTGGAAGGCGGCAATCGGTGGCTACTCCTCTACGCCAAGCGCGCACGCGAATATCGCCGCATCAAGCTCGACAGTGAACAGTCACTCGCACAGGAGCTTGCGCCTACTACGGGAAATCTCCTGCAGTTCGTCCGAAACGAGGTTGGGTTCCCTGCCTTCATGGACGACCCTAACGAATTAGAAGGTCAAGCCCGTCGACGCGCAGACACTGCTGTCCGCTACTATTTGAAGGAAGCGTGTCTCGATATGGCCAATGGCGTACCGGATCTCACGTCCACTTCGACTCTGCGTCAGGGATATCATACGGTTAAGAAGCTCGACGGAACCACTCGCGAGTACGTAGTATGTGGAAAGGACGTAGTCCACATTGAGCGTAGCGATACTGGAGAACCTATCTATAACCACTTGGATGGCCCTTATCATGATGGAATTCTCTTCGATCTCGGACTCTCTAACGTACAGGAAGATACGACTCCCTGGTATCCTGGAGGACTCACTCCGAAAGTTCTCGAGACGGCTAAAGACATAGAGGTTGGGCCTCTCCTTACCGACCTTGAAAGGTTCTTCGACATCGGATTCCAATTCGCCACACACGACATCATGCCGACACTTCTCGCAGCGCAAACTCTCATCTTCCCGATCATGAACGCGTTCGACCGCCAGATGCTGATGTTCATAACCGGTGAAACTCACTCCGGTAAATCCACGCTGATGTCCGCGTTTTGTGGGCACTCATCTCCCGCTATCCGTCTAGTACTGTGTTCCCAGGGTATCGAAAACTTCACAGCTGCGGGGGTCATTGCAGCAACCCACTGCGATTCACGCCTCCTTTGTCTCGATGAGTTTGAATTCGACGGTAACAAGAGCGAGCATGTCCGAACTGTCATGGAAATGATCCGAGGACTCGTGTCGGAACAATCACGACGCGTCACTGCTTTCAAGGATGGGCGGGGCTCTCGTGTCACACAACACCGACACCCCGTTATCCTCGCAGGCATTACCGGAGCTGAGCGTCCACAGGATCTCAACCGTCTACTGATTGTCGAGATGAAGAAGATCACCTCGCGCAACAGCCCGGAAAATATCCTGGTCAAAGAATTCGGAGAAGCTCGGATTCAAGAAATGTCTCGCCAGATTGCCGTGGGGTTGTACCCTCACGTACCTGAAATTCTGATGCATTATCGGGAGATCAAGAAGCAGTTTGTGGAACTCAACGCCCTTCTGCCTTTCCAAGTAGAGTGGCGCTACGCTTCCGCACTTTTCGGAGCTATGGCGCTCCTCAAATACCTGGGACGTGATTGGCAAACCTTTTTCCGAGAGTTTGTGGAGAAAAATGCGACGACAATTCACCGAGCATCTACCGTCAACGAGTCCAGTAGCTTACTGGGCGCGATGTTCAATAATGGGGCACTATTCATGTTCGACGAAAAACGGAAAGTATCCGTAGCAACCCTTCTTGGCTCCAGCGCAACACGTTCTGAGGTTAATACCCACTCTTGCGGCGTATACTACGATGATGCGACAAAGAATGTCATGGTCTTGCTGGGACAAGCAATGCCTGTGCTTATCCCACCCAACCACCCTATGCGAAACGCCCCGGAAGTCCGAGTCCGAGACACCCTTGAGCGTCACCGCCTAGCTCTCACACCCGAGGAGATCAAGAACAGCGGAATGATCCAACGTGCTGCACCCTTCATGGGTGCCAATATCTCTGTAGAGGATGTGGTCGCTTTTCATGCACATCCGTGGCTCAACGAGAGTTCCCAGCCTGCGGCTCCAGCTGCCTCTACCGATTCCGATAAAACTGAAGAAGAAATTCAAGAACAACTTGAAGAATATGATGACTGGGGGTGAGCCATGCTCAACTGCAATCTTTGCGGACAGAATGCGTGGCAGGGAGAGAAATGCTCTGAATGCCCGCTGTATCAGCAAGCACATTATCTCGAAGGAACCGGCGCGCAGGAGGGTGTTCACTACTTCTGCGTAGCCGAGTCCCCTTACGTTCCTGGGGTGTCCAACTCGACTTATCAGCACACTCCGTGGGGCTTTGACGTTGAGAAGATTGTCAAACGCTCCTTTGCGGACCTTCAAACTACTACCTCCAAATACCGACAACTGCAGGGACGCTTTACGTATGCGGTTCGTTGTTCCGTAGATAAACCGCTTAAGGTGATGCGAGAAGCCTGTTCCAAACTCTTTCATCCTGAACTATTGAAATCTGCACATACGCGAATGCCCATCATGGTTTTTGCGCTTGGACCTGCCGTGTTACAGTCTCTTGGAATCAAAGTTTCCGGGTACAAAAAAGTGCAGGGACGGATGTTGGATACGCACGTTGGGGGGCGTCGCGTGATCGTAATGCCGTCGCTCTCCAAGCGGCAGTTAGCAGCCAATCCCGAGCATCATGAAATCTTCATGCGGCAAGTCCAGCAGTTTCTGGATGCAGTATGCAAAGCCCGAGACGGTAAAGCAGTGCATACCACGATGACAACGGACATGATCATCAAAGACTACCGCTTTCCCAAATCCGAGAATGCGGTACGCAAACTCATAGAGGAGGTGATCGAATACTCTACGGACGGACGCGACCCCGAGAAACACCTGATTTCAGTAGATACTGAAACTAATACGCTCTACCCCCACCTGGAAAAACTTCGAATGCTGTCGTTCGTGTTTTCCTGGGGTCCGGGAAAGGCGGCATCGATCCCGGTAGAACACGCAGAGAGTCCGCTAACCCTCGCACAAGTTGCTCCGTATATTCAGCAGCTCCTGAGCTGTCCCAAGCCCAAAGCGTTCCATAATGCTAAATTCGACCTCAAGGTTTTACGTCGTAAAGGGTGGGATGTGGAACACCTAGCATGGGATACGATGCTCGGAGAGCACCTGCTCGCAGAAGCCAAGAAGGGCTACTACGACTTGAAGTCGATGACACAAAGCTTTCTTCCACAATATGGCGGTTACGAAGATGAGCTACAAGCTATCAACAAAAAGCGAGTAGCTGAACACAAAGCCTCGCTCCCTCCTGGAGATCCTGATGCACCTAAGCTCACAGGTGCGGCCAAAAAAATGTCGGAAGACTTCGGTTTCGGGTTTGTACCTCTTAAACATCTTCATGTTTACGGAGCCATTGACGCCGATGTTACGCGGCAACTAGCACTTCTTCAGCGTAAGAGAATGATTGATGAGCAACACAACCTCAACGCTCGCCGTAAGAAGCTCGGCACCAACCGCTACTTCCAGATCCTTTCCGCTCCCGGGACGAAAGCTGCTGAACCTCTGAAAGACCTGATGTTCCAGCAACTCCTACCGGTAACGCGCACGCTTGCCCGAATGGAAGAAGTTGGAATGCGCGTAGATCGTCCCTACGTGCTCGACCTCGCAGAGAAGATGGACACGTCTATGCTTGAGTACAAGATCGAGCTGTTGGGAATGATTCCTCCACGTACTCTGGGAGACCAAGATTTCAATCCTAAAAGTGTGGCGCAACTTCGAAAGATTCTCTTCGGTGCTGGGTACTTGCACCCCGAAACTCACGAACCAGTATGCCATACCGGCGTTGTGCCGGAAGACGACATCCCCTACACCGACACCGGGCTCATTTCTACAAACGCTAAATTCCTCCGTGTGCTCAAGAACCAGTACGACTGTCGGTTCTCCGATACGCTCTTGAAATACCGCGCGTTGACCAAAGCTCGGGACACGTTCGTCGAGAACATCATGGTCCTGAGCGAAGAAGATGGTCGGATGCATACGAATTTCAAGATTCACGGCACTGCTACGGGGAGGCTCTCGTCCGTAGACGAGAACATGCAGAACATCCCCAAGAAGATCGGCAATCACAACATCAAACGCTGCTTCATACCCACAGACCCGGATAGCCAGGTCATCATGAACGCAGACGCCAAAGCTGCGGAGGTGCGAATTTACGCGGCCTACAGCCGCGACAAGAACCTGATCACCGCCCTCAACGAGGGCCTCGACCCCCACAGCTACTTTTCTTCGATGGTGCTCAACCCCGCAACGATTCTAGACGGCGTTAGTGCAGGTGACCGCGCAGGCGTTCTTCAGCTTGTTGGAATTGATGACGTGCACGACTGGAGCTATGAGGACTTCCAGAAGCGCGGATACTACGTCGGAACTGACAAGAACCCTGGTCCAGACGTAGCTTACGGGCAGCAACTCGGGAAACTGCGTAGCAACATCAAGCGAGTCGTATTCGGTATTCTCTATGGCGCGGCCCCCAAAAAGATCGCGGGGATCGTCGGGATCCCCGAAGCGCAGGCCGCTGCCATCATCGACTCTCTGTTCAAAATGTTCCCCACCATCCCCGAGTACATCTCACGCACCAAGGAAAAGGTGCAGTATCTCGGGTGTGTAGAAACGTTCTTCGGGCGTCGTCGGAGGTTCAACCTCCGGGGCATGACCTTCAAGATGCGGAACAAGGCTGAGCGTCAAGCTGTCAACATGCTGATCCAGAGCACAAGCTCTGAGATCATTATGCGCGTTCTGAACGCTGTCGATGAACCTATTCGTCGGGACTTCGAGGGCAACCTCCTCATTACAGTACATGACTCATTGGTTGCGGAGATCCCTAAGAAGTACGTTTCTCAGATGCCGGATTTCATCACAGAGCACGGGGTTAAACGAGTTAACGACCAGTATCGCTGGTTGCCTGTCCCCTTCTTGTGGGACGTAGAAGTCGGCCCATCATACGGTCAGCTAAGCGATGTGGATAAATACTTAAGTGGAAGTGTCCAAGAAACCGAAGTGAGCGGAGACGATTACCTCGAGCACGAGAT
>QNCB01000020.1 GCA_003644335.1 Planctomycetota bacterium
GATTCCGGATGGAAGCTTCTTCGGCCTCTTTATCAAGACCGCTCAGCTCCTCAGCCATCTTCATCAGGTCCTCCACGGGGTTTCCTTGAGCAGCGGCAGCTTCTTTTTGTTGCCCCGACTCGAGCACATCCCCGAGAGCCCCCTTCAGGTCTTCCGTGTTGGCTCCTTCAGCACCCCCCGCAGGAGTCTCTTCACCCGCGGTCTTCTCACTGCCAGAACCTTCATTGAATTGCTCGATCAGCTGTTGCAACTCCATTTTGTACCTCGCTTCAAGTTACGCACCCAATGATAGGGTGCACAACGAAGTTTTACAAGAGCGGTTTTCACCCCTCCCATATGAGTAGGCCAACCTTTGTCGCAATCTTGTCCATGTCGACTTCAGGTAGCTCCACAGTCCCGGCCGGAGTAGGAAGATCAGGTTCCAGAAGCTCCGACATTTTTACTTGGTCTTCAGCCAGGCCACGCATGGCGTCCTTGAGCTTATCCGCCGCCTTGCGTCCCTTCTCTTTCACGAACTGACCCGCACGTCCGGCATACCCCATGCCCTTTTGCACTGCGGGGACACGGCCTAAACCTTTCAGAGCGGCTGTGCCCGCGGCAGCAGTAATGAGTGGGTGCTCATAGGAGAATCTCCCCATCCTGTCAAGAATGCGCCGAGAAAGTGGCAACGCAGGATGGCCTACGGGCTCCCCCCTCCGTAACCGCGACTGATAATCGAGTCCCAAAGCAGACATAGCTGCCAAAGTCCCCAACATTGGAAGAGCTAAAGAAGAAGCCTTCCTACCGACGGTTTCTCGCAACCCAGCTTGCTTGGGAACCATTTCTGTGAGGGTGGGGATCGGGACTCCCTGGTCAGTCATGTAGTGAGGCCCCATTTTGGGCCATTGCGTTGCACCAAGCGTCCCCAAAGAGAGCGCCAATAAAGGTTTCAACTTTCCATGGCCAAGGCGTTCTAATCCGCTCCCCAAAACCTTGTAACCCCCTGCAAGTAGCGCACCCCCTCCCAAAACCTTCATGAGGTTTCGCTTTGCGATCTCGTCGTGGGCTTCCAGGGCCGCTCCCCGGGTCGTTCCGTATACTGTTCCCGTAGCCGGATCTGTGACAGTGAGCGGAGAGGTTCGGGGTTCGGGAGTCTCTCTCCACTGCGCAGGAACCAGGCGTCGCTTCAGATACTGCCCGATGCCAGAGCGCTTCTCAAAGTAGTCGTCGACTTCTTGAGCGATCTTCACGTCGATGTTTTCGGGAGAAATATCGAAAGCCCCGGTTTTCTCGATCTGGTCCATCACCTGTGGGCAATCACCCAGGAAGTCCATGATGGGTCGTTGCATCACGACACACTTATCAAGGACATCATCACCGACTGTAGCCTTCGGGTAAGACTTGTAAATGACGATCTTCACTACCTCTGGAGTAGAGAGGGACATGCCACCGGCGAACAGCGTAGACATTACCTTATTGATAGGGTGTGTTGACAGTCTCCGTAGGACATCGTCCGGAAGCTCCGGAGTGGATTGGGCTGACGACAAAACAATGTCTCGCATCCCCTGGATGTTGTGTATATCCGCTTCGTCAAAGCCCTCGGTCTTGGCATCGACGGGGTAGCCCTGCACAATCTTGTCGATGACGGCTAATTTCCGGGCTGCGAGCTTTCGCTCCGCCATCTTGTCGATGTACTCCCCGGCGCTCGCACCTGAGATTTCGTAGGGAGCTTCCGCGACTTTCTTCATCATATACGCCATCGGGTCTGCGGGCTTGAAGACCCACGAGATATCGAAGAACTTAGGTTTCGGGTTGAGAGCACACACCGTCCGGCCACTCGGAAGCGTCTGCTTCATCTGGAACTTCAGGTGATCGCAGTACTGGGCACGCGTCGGTGCTCGATTTCCGCATTCGCTGCAGACGTCGTACTTCACCCGTGTTCCCATGCTCACCGGCGGGAACTCCCCAGCCTCGATGCGTTCAGCTAGGTCGGGAGCTTTCGTGTTGTCCAGGTCAACCAGGAGTTCCACCCGATGCATGGTCGGGTTCCAGAACGCCTTCATGACCTTGCCGACGGCCTTCTTAGGATCCTTGTTACAGTTGTGCACTACCACATCGTTAACTACGTAATGATGTAACTCTTCGACCTCGAGGTTAAAAACTTCTTCCTCTAGGACAATATCCTCGCGGTCAGTCACTCGAACTAAAAAAGTGTCCCCCACAGCGAGGGTTTGTGGCGTTCTTGTTTCCCATACACACTTTTTACGGCTGTATTTAGTAATTTGCGGAGAATATGCCGCTGCGACGGCGACTACTCCTGAGCCCGAGTAGGAATACTGTTTTCCGTTAGTAGGGCTGATCATCTCCCCAGCCGGTATATCCCACTGAACTGTTGCTGGGATCCCTAAGGACTTGATTATATCTGAAAGAATATTCAACATCTGCGGAGAAGAAGACCTAATACGAAGCTGCCCTGCATTCTTACCTGTAGGACATACGTGTCCGTCTCCGTCGATATATGTACCAAGCATTTGGAGTAGTGATTCAGAATCCCACTCCAAAATTTTCTCTGTCAGGGACTTCTCCGAAAAAACTCCTTGGACGTAATCAGAAAGAGCCGCGTGCACTCGAGACGAACAGGAAGACGCCATCGTTAAACCGTCCGAGCGGGAGTGTAAGCCCACATGTAAATTATTTTCCTCGAGACACTTTTTCACCGCAGGAATGTCCAGGGTATTTTTAGAAGAGAATGTGAACTGTATACTTCCTCTCTTTCCTAAGTGACCCTCCGAAGCCACCCACCCTACTAGGCGCGCGAACCCAGGGTCCACAACAGTATTCCCATGCTTTGGTTTAGGAAAAACTAGATAATCTCCCGGAAGAACAGCACTGAGAGGAACCCACACAGGCTCTCCGATACTGCCCCGTTTTTCTTGACAGGCTTTCGTACTACACCCTCGCCCTTCAAGAGTAAGATAACAGTACCCATGCGGACAGTGGACTTGTTCTCTTTGGTACACAAGAACTGGATGGTCTGCGGTCCCCGTAAGCGGTTGGTAATTACCCCGTAAGGAAAGCTGTACGCCTTCTCCGGCGTAGGGGCGCCGCATGATTTTCGTAACTTTTCTAGGGCCCGAAAGTGTCTCTACTAGGTCATTTTTTTGAACATCCTCTATTGCCACACGCTTACGGTTGGCAAGAAGTACTAGAGATCCAGCAGGAAAGCAGTGGTGCCGATAGTTGTAGCCGTATTGCTCAAAAGTTTTGTAGTGGAGGGGAAGAACATCATCCGCAGCAATCCAAGGAGGGGTAGCATCTTCTTTGAAGGGGTATTCGGGGAAACCATCTCCGTTTCGGTTCTCACCGTACGTCTCCCAGCCGCTGACGGCGAGGACGTAAACGATGGAATGGCCGGGGATCGGCTGAATTGTCCGGAAGTACTCATCACCTACACTCGCGTACTTGGTAACGTCCTCCACACAGGGGCGCCCATTAGCCCACAGCACGACGGGCTGGACGGTCAACTCCCCGGTAGGGAAGTACGGGTCGAGGTGTAGGACCTTTGATAACACTAGATCACTTCCCGCAAGAGCTCAGCGATGAACTCGCGACCGAAGAGCTTGGCGCTGGCAGTCTTCTTCGTGAGGGGCTTTCCAGAGAGCGCCGCGTCTACTGCAGCGGCCGCCGCCAACTTTGCCTTGAACTCCAGAGTGATCGCGGGCATCTCCAACGCCTCGGCCATCTTCTCCACGAGCACACAGACATCCCCTTCACAGTCGCTAGCGGCCTTCTCGAGCATTACGTCGTAAAGCCCGTCGGCTACCTGGGCACAGGTACGCTGCGCTTCCGCGCTCCCGTTCTCCGACGCCACCTTCACCGCAAGCACGTCCATCTTCCCGATGTCGTGAGCCAGGCGAGATACGTCTTGGGCGAACTTTCGCATGGGATCAGCCTTTCAGTTCCTGAAGGGCAAGGAGACCCCGAGTGATGACGCGGTTGCTGTGGTGACGTTCGGCAATCTTGGTACCGAGATGCTCCGCGATATCCCGAAATTCGAAGCTCATCATTCCAGTCTGAACCTGGGAGATCTTGTCCGCGCGTCCTGTCTCCATCGCGATCTTCAGGTTCTCGGGAAGCAACTTATCCAGTAGTTCGAATTCCGTCATCTCATCCTCCCTAGAGCCTTGTTAATCGATTCTTCCGTTTTTGCCAACTGCTGCACCGTCAAAGGATTGATTCCTCCCTCCGATTGAGATGCCTCGCGGAGGAATGAAGTAACCACGTTCGGGTCGGTGCTAAGAGTGGGAGCGAATTTCACCATCGTAGAGTACGCCTGGATCGTTGACCCGGGCTGAGCACGCTCTTGAATCGAAACGATTGGGTCGTGTTGCATCACGTGATCCACGATGGCCTCGCGCTTCTTGTCGAGAACCATGCGCTCTTTCAGTGACGTGGCAGTACCGCGAATCATCTTGCCCAGCGCCTCCAGTCCAGCTTTTGCCACTCCTCCACCCAGGCCGGAAGCGAAACCCCCTTCGGCCTTTTCCAAAAAAGGATTGTCGGAAGGAGGGCCGTACGCCAACTTGCACATCGCGATCTTCTCGCCTAGATACTTCTTGCGCTGGCTGAACTCTTCCAGCTCCGCATAGGTGAACTTACCACCAGGAGCTCCGGTGTACTCTTGCATGATCTCAGCCTCCAATTTGCGCCCTTCCCGTGCGGCACCTGGTATCGCAGCAGCAGCCCCCAAAGCAGCAGTACCTCCAACGGTTGCTCCGGTTGCTTTCTTGGGGTTGGCTTTAGCCCACCCTACGAGACGCTTGAGGAGCCCCGCCTTCCCAGTTTTACCTGGTAATAACTTCGGCACTTACATCACTCCCAAACTTTCCGCGATCTTTTCTTGGCAGCTCAAACACTCTTCGTAGCTTCTCCGTGCGGCAGTCGCTACTTTAACGTAGTCAAAGATCTCTTTAGTATTCGGATCGAGGTGCGCCACGTGACGGTTCTGAATCTCCTCGATGGCGCCACCTGCGTAGCTCGCAACCTTGTCCCCCAAAACCATAGAGCGAAGAGCCTGCACTTCAGGGGCTACGTCAGCATTCGCAGAGAGGAGGTTTTTCTCAAAGCCTTCAAACGCCTCCGCAACTTTCAAACCGTGGGTCTTCTTGTACATCGACACTGCAGTTTCCATGTTTAGCTGCCAGCGTTGAGCTGCTTGCTTACCCTCCATACGGAAACGGTCGGACGCACGCTTGAGTTGCATTGCCAATTCAGGCTTCGAGTAACGAGGCTTCTCAGGCTCAAGTGTGGGAGTCGCTTCGGCCTCTTTCACTTGCTCGATAACGTACAGGTCTTTGTAGTAGTCTGAGGTGCGGTCGTATGCGACCTTCTCGGCTCCGACCTTCAGAGATCGCGCATCGTCGTAAAGCGCATCGATCACTACTTCAGGGTCACCAACTTCGAATTTCACACCCCGGTCGGAACCCGTCTTCGCCTGGAACATTTTTCCAAACACGTTGAGGTTGGCGAGGCGCACCATTGTGCGAATCTGATCAGGATTCAGATTGTTATCCGCCGCTATTTTCTTGGAAAGGTCGTTGATGGACTGTTCGCAATTCGGCGCTACGAACTGATCAGCGATCTTTCCAGCAGCCTTCTCGAAATCAGATTTGGTCAGCATAGCACCCTCGCTAATGATAGATATCGTCGGGGTTCAGCCCCAACTCCTCAACACTCACAGTCGCTTTACGCTCTTCAATAGCCAAGAGCGCGTCACTTGTCGCATTGCCCATGCTCTGTAACTCACTATGTGCCTCTGCATATTTGAGTATGTCGAGCATCCATAGTCGTGACTGTTTTACCGTTTCCGACGTAATTGAGTTACCTCGCGCATTTGCACTTAAATAATACGCGGTTTCGATAAAGTGCCCCACCAGTTTTTTAACGTCAACCTTGATTTCTTCGTTACCAAGATGGAAATGCTGTGCCAGGATGTCGGGTCCGTGGAGCATAGACATGCGAATATAGTCCGCTCCGCGTTCTGTAAGAACATCTTCAGCTTCGACCAAATCTTTGGCGTACGTGAACCTTTCAAGTTTGTTCCGAAACTGATTTTCGTCCATCACAAGTTTGTGTACGTGTTCGACTACAGTAACAGTGATGTCCAATGCGTCACAGACATCCTGGTCAGAAGCACCCCCCAGAAAAAACGCTTGGAGCGTCTCTTTGTGTTCCGGAACACGCACTAGGTCCAACGCGTACACGATTTCCTCGTCCTGGGTATTGCCGATAACCACATCATAAACCTGCGCGACGTACGGATCTTTGGGGCGATGACCTTTTTCGATCATCTTCAACAAAGTCCTCCATCTCCATTCAGGCTCTATAGAGCGTGGCTTCATTTACATACTCGTTGCTTGTCCTTGCTGCGCTTGCGCATCAGGGACTTCACTCACCGCATTCTGACTCAGCGTGATGATTACTTCTCCGAGGGACTTGAACACTGTGCGGAGCTTGTCTTCCAGAATGACGAACGCCTCGTCTCCGATGGCTTCTTTGGTGTCGCCTTCTGTCATCCACAAAGTCAAGAGAACGCGTCCGATGTTATCCAGACACTTCTCCATATTTGGGACGTACGTAGCGACGACGTCCTGCAGCACGGGAGCCGACGCGAGCATCGAGATGGCCGCCGTGTCAAATACCCCCTCGTCCTGGAGCCCCTCAGCCTGGTCAACCATTTTAGGATTGATCTGTTCCGCGATCATGGCCGGGTCGGAATTCTGTCCCGCGTCCATCATCGCCATGGGGGGAGGCTCCTCCATAGGAGGCCGGGGTGCCAACATCTCAGCAGCTGCGGCAGGAGCTCCAGTCGCTTCTGGCGGAACCATCCCCCCAGCAGCTTGTCCGATCTCAGCCGAGCGCTGTTGGATGCCCTGCAGCAGTCCCACCAACTGTTCAGTGCTCTGCGCCTGCTGTTGTATGGCCTGGTTTGCCTGTTCAGCCTGCGCTTGCATCTGTTGCATATTCATTTCGTTCTGCTGCTGCAACTGCTGTACGGCCTCCGTAATCGCCAGGTCTGTCGGGTTCAGCGACGGCTGCTGGGGCGCCATCTGCTGACCCATCATGGACGGATCCATAGGAGGGGCACCGCCCATCGGCGGCATTCCCCCTGCAGGCATCTCAGCAGTCTGCTGCATATCCATGGGGGACTGGGCTTTCTTGTAAAGCCCAGTGAGGAATTCTCCGATAGCGTCTCCGCCTTTCACAATGCGGATGTTGGCACGCCCGGTGTCCTGCGCCTCCTTCAGGATCCCCTCAGCTTCCGAAACTGGAATGTGGTAGACCGTGGCCACTTTCTCGAGCGCCTCGACGAACCCGTACGACTTGGAGTCGTCTTCAACTCGCCAGAACCCAGAACCATCACTCCGCACCATGGCGACCTTCGCGCCCCCCTCCTGCATCTTCCCATCCAGCCAGCGAGTAACTAGCTTAGGATCTCGGATGACAGAGTTACGCTTCATACGGTGGCTTGCTTCCGTATCGTAGTTGTTGGGGGAATTCTTGTCCGTAACGTCGGACATGAGGTTAACCCACGTAGTATTTTTCGGAAGAAAAATAACGCAGCCTTTTGCGGCTGTTTCAATGTACTTCCGGGACGGATCGTCATCGATGATATATTTGGCATAGCCATACTCTTGCACGTACTTCTCTTTGCCGCCTTCATTGATGACGTACTTGATGCGGATTGGCTCGGTCGCCTGCGGATTTCGAGGGTCTGGAACCAAAAAGAAGCCGTAGGAGTTGGACGACGGGCGCGAGTTACCCGTCCCGGCTTCCATCAACTTGTGGAGCTTGCTGTTCTGCACGTCCTTGTCCAGGTTGATGGGCTCGCCCATCAAACCTTCGCACACGAACGCGGTCTTCATGTCCTTGCTGATCGCCAGGAACTTAGTAGGAACCCGGTGCTTCTGCGGTCCATCGTAGGAGCGGATACGGGCATCGCCGTAGCGGCTCACGGGCCACGGAACCACATAGTAAATATCCGGATTACCGTCTACAAAATAGAGGCGATACCAACCACCGTTGGCGTCAGGCTCTTCCAAGAAGCGCTCACCCTCGATCTTGATGGTGCGGTTAAGCTCGCTACCCTTTCGGTCATCTGCTACATCGTAGCCTTGCTTCATGATGGTCTCGAAAGCCTTCTTGGCGTGGTCCCCAAAAATCTCCCGAAGCTCAGAGGGAGAGGCGCTTTTCGTGACTACGCGCACGCGCGAGGGCGCCCCTGCCGTTTTTTCCATCTCTTTGGCTTTTCTGTAGCCATCAACGAATGCGCCCTTCAAAGCGTTTACACCGTAAACTTTGGCGATTTTCTGCATCAAGGGCGGGTTTTTTTCAAGCGCGGTTTTCACTCCGTCGAGGAGGATCTTGTTGCCTTTCTTGAGCACGTTTAAAAACTCGGGATGGATGTCGAGAGTGTGGTCCTGCGCGGCCTTGATCATCGCGTTGATACCGTGATCCAAAGCTCCAGCCGGGACGTCTCCCGCACTCGCATACCCGTAACGCCCAGTAGTGTAGGGCGGCAGCACGAGGTTGCGCACGCTCACATCCTTCGGCACCGTCTGTGGCGCGTTCTGTGGCTCCCCCATTTCATCGAGGGACATTTTCGTAATCTCCTCGAGCCACGAATTATCGAGCGGAAGGAAGATGTTGAGGGTCTTGTAATAGAACATCTCGATAGGTTTGAGCTGTCCATCAACCATCACAACGGGAATGTAGATGGGCATCTGGTTGTGAAGCACAACAAATGTACCCACACCGTTACCCGCTTCCCCATCAGCCTCTAGGATCTTGAAGGTTACGACGCTCTGAGCCAGGTCAGGGAACTTCGAGAAAAGAACGCTGTACGCCATTTGCGAAAAGCGCTCCTTGAACATCTGTTCTGCTTGCTCAGATGGCGGCGGCCCCGTCATCCCTTTTTGAACCTGTGGCGACATTGACATAGGCATACGTATTCCTCCCTGGGTAAGGGTCGTCGTGAAGAATTATACTGTCGAAATTAGAGAGAGGAAAGGACTTACTGACCGGAGACGAACTCGGAGAGGGTGTTGAGCGCGTTGACGAGTTCGGCTTTCTTCTCGTCTTCACTGGACTCTTCCTTCTTCTCTTCGTCCTTGTTTTTCGACTCTTCCTTCTTCTCCTCGGCCTTCTCCTTGAGAGCTTCAGGCATCTCGCCGCCCATCTTCTCGATGACTTCCTTCACCAAAGAAGACAGCTTGGAAACTTCGCCGCTCGTGGCGACAGAGTCGGCGCGGGGTTGAGGCTTCTGCTCACCCATGAGGGGACCCTTGGGCTGAGTCGTCTTCCCCTGCGCGGGAGCGACACCAGACATGGTCTGGTTGTCAGGGGGCTCGGCATGACCAGGAGCGCCTGTGTTACCCGAACCTGGGTCGGTACTCGAGAGCTTTTTCAGCACATCTGCGAGCTGAAACGACAGTTTGGCAACCTCACCGGAAGTAGGGGCACTGGCTCCTGGAGGCGGAGTCTGCGGCTCTTGCGCACCGACTTCGCCCGGCGACGTGTCTAGGCCCGTTGTGCCCTGTGGCCCCACCTTTTCCGAGGAGGGGTCCTTCTGAGCGTCGATGGGGCCCATGCCACCTTCCATCATGTCTTCCTGGAAGCGCCCGTCACCTGTGACATCTGTGCCTGCTTCAGATGCTACTTTGATCACCAAGGAACGAGCATGCGCCGAGGCAGCATCCTCATAACTCACTGACGCCGCCAACTTCGGGAACTCCTCGTCGACCACGTGACTGGTCTTCTCGGCGATCTCCTCAGCGACATCAACGAGCTTGTCGATGACTCCCGCAGCCTCCTCTGCGGAGAGTCCTTCTTCTCCGCTTACCTCAGGCATCTCCTCTTCGGGGAGCTCGTCAGCCACCATGTCAGCGGCCTCCTCAGCGATCTTCTCGGTAGGCCAGCCGATCAAGCCCTGACGCACGAGCTCATGGTTGATGCCCCTGACGTGTGCGCGTTTGAA
>QNCB01000021.1 GCA_003644335.1 Planctomycetota bacterium
GTTGCCCTCGACCTTCATCCGGTCCGCAGCCGAGGCCACCGCCAGGCGAATGTCCTTAGCCCGACAAAGGGAAATGAACTCCAGCACGCCCGGCAGGGGGGGCAGCTTGCCTTTGATAATTTCGAGATAAATCTCGTAGGTGTGGATTTTGTCGCGTTGCAGGTCGATGGCCAGGCCATACTTCTCCGCCACGCCGCCGATGTAACGGTTCTCGCCGCAGCCCACGAACGGCACGAAATCCGCGGGTTGAACTTCCGTGTTATACACCCGCCGAAACATCTCCATCGCGGCTTTGCAAATCCAACTCTCCGAGTCGCAAAGCACGCCGTCCATGTCAAAAATCACACCTTTAATTTGGCCTATCGTCGTCATAATTTTCCTTTTTAAGCGTTCACGGCTATGCAAAAATTCACCATGAAGCACATGAAGTATATGAAGTGTCTTTGTTTTCAAAATTCTTCAATGTCTTCATGAACTTCATGGTGTAATCAGTTTTTGTGTGAATGGTTATTTTCCTTCTAAATTTCTTCCAATTTTACATTTTCCGCGAGTTTCTCGAATGTCGCCTGGTCGAACTTTGCTGCGGTTTCGTTTGCTGCACAGGCTCCAGCTGCTGCGACGGCCTGGCCCAGGGCGGCCTCGGGCGGGTTGCCTTCCCAGACTGCTCCCAGGAATGTTCCCAGCAACACATCGCCGCAGCCTACGGTATTTTTTACCGTCTCGCAGCCAAGCTGAACCGAAGCATGGCTGACATTTTCTCGCGTTACCAGATACGCCCCGTCTGCCCCCGCGCTTAGCAGGACAAATTCGACCTTCTGCGCCAACCCCCTGGCTGCGGAGAGTTGCTCGTCGATCGTCGCCAGCTCTCTGCCTACCAATTCTGACAGCTCTGCGAGGTTGGGCTTGATTAGCCAAAAGTTTTTCAGCCTGGCCTTGCCCGCGGTTTGCAAAGCTGGGCCTGACGAATCCACCGCCACTCGCGCCCCGGTCTGGTCGGCTGTCTTGAGCATCTCAGCGAAGTCGTCGCAGGTTACGCCCCCCGGCAGCGAGCCGCTGAAAACCACCACGTCGCCAGGCTCGACGGTCGCGCCGAGTTGCTCGACAAACTCCCGCACGTCGGCTCGGCGGACGGCTAGGCCCGTGTCGCGCAGGTGTGTGTCCAGGCCTGTCTGAATATCTCTCAGCGTGATATTCTCGCGCGTCAGTCCAGGCAAGTTCAGGAAGGCATCGCAAATCAGGCCATCGTCAAAAATGGTTTCGAACAGCTCGCGATTATCTTGGCCAAGCAGCCCCATCGCTGTGGAGGCCAGGCCCATCGCAGCCAGTGTCCGCGAGACATTCACACCCTTGCCGCCGGGGCTACTGCCAGTTGTGCGCACCTGCTCATGCCCGCCAAGCTGCAGCCCGGAGACCTCGATGACCCGGTCTATCGCGGGGTTGAGCGTAACGGTTATAATTTTCTGCATCTCGTACATGGGGGAGACTATCGCTGTTGCAGCCTGAATTTGCAAGGCAAATAGGCGAAAAACGGCAGAACACGAATGACACAAATGACACGAATGAAAAACGAATAGCACGAATGTACTTTAAGTTTTTTTTGTAGGTTGGGCGTCCTGTCCATACACGCTTCTGCAGGCAGAAGCATGGCACCCGGCATCATATTTTTGCCACCCGGTAAAAAAAACCGTGAAATCTGTGGACTCTTTATTGGGCATTGGGCCCTGGTTATTCCCAGCACTTATTTGCCATGCATCAGAACCGTTGGCTCAAGTCAAAAGACTTACGATACCTTAGAGTTTTACAAATAAGTGCCGGGGGTATTTTGGCCTTGGATATTTTTTCGTTATTCGTCGTTTGCGTTCGGCTCGATGTGCACTATGACCTGCTGGACGGAGTTGTCTGCGGCGAGGATGCGTTGGCGGACAGCAGAGGCTATGTTGTGTCCCGCTTCGACCGTCAGGTTCGGGTCGACCAGGATATGCAGGTCCATCTCGACCTTCCCGCCGAGTTTCCTGGCCCGGACTGCGTGGTAATTTTGCACGCCTTGGGTCTGCTGGATAACCTTGCCCAGCCGGGCGACCTGCGCCTTGGCCGGTGCCCGGTCGGTCAGTTCATTGCAGGCTGAGATGATAATTTTTATCGCAGCGACCAGCAGAAACGCAGCTAGTACCGCCGCGGTGAGTCCATCGAGCATCTGCCATTTTTCCCCGCCGAACATCGCCCCCGCAATACCCGCTGAGGCTCCCAGCGAGGTAAACGCGTCCGAGCGGTGGTGCCACGCGTTGGCCAAGACCGCGGGGTTGTTGGCCTGGTGTCCCGCCCGCCGAGTTACGCGGAATAGCCACTCTTTGACCGGTACGGTGAGCATCGCCATGGCCAGCGGTACGGGGCCTGTTATCGCTCCGACGGTAGCTGAGCTTAGCGACGCGACAGCCCGATAGCCTATCATCGCCGCAGCTCCAAACAGGGCTATGCCCACGAACATCGCCACCAGTGTGTGCACCCGCCGATGGCCATACGGATGACAGGGGTCGGCGGGTCTGTTGCCCCACTTGAGGCTGGCCAGAACAGCCAGGTCGCTCACCAGATCGGTCAGGCTGTGCACGCCGTCAGCCAGGATCGTCTGACAGGAGAAGACGACGCCGGCTGCGATTTTCGCCCCCGCCAGAGCGAGGTTGACCGCCATGCCCCATATCGTAACAGCCCGGCCTGTGGTCGGCGGCGGGGTCTTAACATGGCCCGGGGCGAACATGGCTAGGCCCTCTCCGACGAACCTTCCCCCGACACAGCGTCAGCTTGGGCAATAGCTGCGGGCTTGGCGACCTCGACAGTCGCAGCTCGCACGCGACCGTCTGCCAGGGCGAGATTCAAAATTTCCGTCGCGAGTTTTTCCAGCAGCGCGAAACGCCACAGGCCTGCAGCGGCGGTGATTTTCTCGCACAGATCAGCATAGTCCACCGCGTCTGCAAGGTCGTCCGAAGCAGCGGCAGCTTGGCCATCGACATCCAGCTCGATATCCACGCAAATATCCTGAGGCCCCGCCTGCTCCCAGTCGTTCACCCCAACAATCGCCCGCAAACGCAAATTTTTTATGCGGATCAGCATGCAATCATTCTAGACCAAGCCACCACGAAAAACAACGCAATCGTATGAATGTAGTTGCCTCCCCCGTATTGTTTTGCAAATCGGCGGGTAGGTAAAAGGGAAATAGAATCTGTCATTACATTTCCATCGCGGTTTGGCTAGGCTGCCATCATGAAAAACGTTCATTCAAAAATACTGAAACAGATCGAGAAAGTTACAGGAAAACGTCCGCTAACTGTAATTAACCACATACCTAAAAAGTGTGTCTATTTTCCCTTGCTCTCGTCTTTGTTTTTCTGCGTGTATCGGATAACCTGCACATTTTCGATGGTGGTCAGTCCGCCGCACTGGGCGGCTTCGAACAGGTCGTGGAGCTTGGGCAGGAAATCGTCGATTTTCTCCGGCGAGTCGACTATTTCGACGACGATCGGCAAGTCGGCTGAGAGGTCCAAAATGCGGGCGGTTCGGATTCTGCTCGTCGCGCCGAAGCCAGTCTCGCACCGCCAGGCCGTCGCCCCAGCCAGCCCCGCCTGCTTGGCTTGCCGCACTATCACCTCGTGCAGCGAAGTGTGCTTGAGCTTGTCCGACTCGCCCAGAAATATCCGCAGGAGTTTAGCCTCGGCCTTTAGTTCCATAGTCCACCACCTGTTCTTATGAGGATACGCACAGCTAGAACTCCAACGAGGAAGGCTGCCACGGAAAAAATAATCGAGCCACCCATGTAAATTGCGGCGTGGAGATATTCGCTGTCCCGGAACATCGCGATGGTTTCGTATATCATGGACGACAGCGTGGTAAACCCGCCGCAAAAACCCGTCGCCAACAGCAGCCTCATCCCCGGCGAGAGCATTTCCCCAGCCAGAGCTACCTCAGTAATCACACCGACGAATATACACCCCAGGATATTTGTCGCCAGAGTCCCAATAGGCCAATCCACGGAAAACCGTTGGCCCAGCACGCTCATGCCATAGCGGGCAATGGAGCCTGCAAACCCCCCGCAACCCACCAGAAGCGAAGCCAGTAGCACGTTCGTCAGTTTCATATCGCAAATCGTAAGCTGTCCTGACGGCAGAGTCAACGAGCCTTTTGTCCGGTTGTCGAGACAAAGGTATTGACACGGACAGCGGGGGTAGCTATTCTGCTCGTCCTGTCTAAGCGGGCTTGGATAACCACCCGGGCAGGAACAAATGTGAATTCGCGTATGAATTCACGCAAGAAACCACCCGTAATTAGGAGCAATTTCCATGGCAGTAAAAATAGGTATCAACGGATTTGGCCGCATCGGACGACTGGTTTTCCGCGCAATGGCGGAAGAGCCTGAACGCTTTGAAGTAATGGCTATCAACGACTTGGCCGACGCAGACACGCTGGCGTATCTGCTGAAGTACGACTCGACCCAGGGCAAGTTCCCGGGCAAGGTCGTCGCCAAGAAAGATTGCCTCGTCGTCAATGGCAAAGAGGTCAAAGTCGTCGCCGAACGCAACCCCGCCAATCTGCCCTGGGGCGAACTTGGCGTGGACGTCGCTATCGAAGCGACGGGCATTTTCCGCGACAACAAGACCGCTGACAAGCCAGGCTACGACAGCCATATCGACGCGGGGGCCAAGAAGGTCATCATCTCCGCGCCGTCCAAGGGCACAGCGTCGATGATCGTCATGGGCGTCAACTGCGACAGCCTGACCCCGGAGATCACCTGCGTCTCCAACGCGTCCTGCACCACCAACAGCCTGGCTCCGGTAGCCAAGACCCTCAACGATAAGTTCGGCATCATCAAGGGTCTGATGACCACCGTGCATGGCTACACCAACGACCAGCGAATCCTGGATATGATCCACAGCGACAAGCGTCGCGCCCGGGCAGCTGCGGTCAATATCATCCCGACCACCACCGGCGCCGCAGTGGCTGTGGGCAAGGTCCTGCCGGAACTCAACGGCAAGCTCGATGGCTATGCCCTGCGAGTGCCGATTCCAACCGGCTCGATTACGGACCTCACCGTGCACCTCAACAAGAGCACGAACATCGAAGAGGTCAACGAAGCGATCCGCGTCGCAGCCGATGGGCCTATGAAGGGTATCATCGAATACTGCACCGACCCGATCGTCTCCAGCGACATCGTACACAATCCAGCCAGCTCGATATTCGACTCGGGCAACACCGCAGTCATCGGCGGCGACCTGCTCAAGGTTACAATGTGGTACGACAACGAATGGGGCTACAGCAGCAGAACCGCAGACCTGGCTGAGAAAATGGCCAAGCTGTAAAACCCATAAAAAAATCAACAACTAAAAAGCTCGCGACAGGCCTATAACCAAAAGCCTTCGCGAGCTTTTTTTAATTAGGCAAACAGGCAAATAGGAGTTCACGGATTACACGGATTTTTTTGTCAAAAAGAAAATCCGTGTAATCCGTGGACTCCTGTTTTTGTATTCCAGTTGAGTTGGGAATATCCGAAATCAAAAATCCGAAATCCGAAATATTTTCCCTTGCATTAGCAAAACGAATAGATATTATTAGCGGCTTGAATATGCGAAACTTACATGCAGCTACTTGGAAAGGACGTAAAAATGTCGCGTGATACTATTCTCGATAATGCACAAGCTAATTATCTCCGAGCTAAGGAAATGCTCTGCAGCGAGTTTGGCGAGGGGTTGCTGAGCAAAATTCAAGAGCCTAAGGAGCGGATCGAATTTCGCATAGGCCCGCAGCTGAGGGACGGCAAGATACGTGTTTTCAAGGCGTATATCGTGCGACACAACGACGCGATGGGCCCAAGCAAGGGCGGCATTCGCATGACGCCGGGCGTTACGCTGGCGGATGTTACGGGCTTGGCAATGGAGATGACCTGGAAGTGCGCGTTGATGGGCCTGCCCTTCGGCGGCGGCAAGAGCGGCATCGTCGCTGACCACCACGACCTGTGCGAACACGACAAGGAGACGCTCATCCGCAGCTTCACCCGTGGCGCCCATCGGCACATCGACCCGCAAATTTACATCCCCGCGCCGGACATGGGCACGAACGAAGCTGACATGGGCTATATAAAGGATACCATCGCATATTCCGAAGGCGTCTCCAGCACGCATGGCTGCTATGTCACCGGCAAGCCCGTGATACTAGGCGGCATCCCAGGCCGACGCGAAGCCACCGGCAGCGGCGTGGTTATGACGACCGTAAAAGCGATGGAAAAACTCGGCATGAATGTCGAGGGAGCACGGGCTGTGGTGCAGGGGTTTGGCAATGTAGGGTCGGTCGCAGCGAAGGGACTATACGACTTGGGCGTGAAAATTATCGCGGTGTCCGACCTGAACGGAGCGGTGCGAAACGACGCTGGGCTGGACATACCAGCTATGATCGCCCACGAAGCTGCAAGCGGCGGGGTTAGCAACTTCGCGCCCAGCGAAGCTTGCGACGGAAAAGAAATGCTCGAACTGCCCTGCGACCTGCTGGTATTGGCTGCGGCGGAAAGTCAGATAACCGAGGAAAGTGCCCCGCGAATTTCCGCCAAGCTGATAGCCGAGGGTGCCAACAGCCCGATAACCCCAGCTGCGGACGAAATCCTCGCAGCCAAGGGTGTGGAGATAATTCCGGACATCCTCTGCAACGCCGGGGGCGTGTTCGTGTCGTATCTCGAATATACCCAGGAAACGCAGAACGAACAAATGACCGAGCAGCAGGTGCATCAACGACTGGCTGAGCGGATGAGCCGACGGTTCGCGGAAGTTTCGACCCTGGCCAAGGAGAAAAATCTGCACATGCGAGACGCCGCGATGTACCTGGCCCTGCGAAACGTCTGCAACGCCCTGATAGCAAGAGGCACACTGCCCTAACGGCAAATACGAAATACGAAATACGAAACAAATCCGAATATCGATATTCGATATTCGGATTTGCTTCTCAATGCGGATGCATATGTCGCAGAACGTGAGGCCGCTCCAGGCCATGGGCAAGCATTAGGGGTTCATCGTTGAGAATGTCCAAAGTTTGGCCTTGGGCTACGATCTCGCCGCGGTCGAGAACTATGACATGCTGACAGATTTCCGCGACCAGTTCGAGGTCGTGCGTAGCGATGATTTGAGCTACGGGAAGATTTTTCAACAGCTCCTTCAGCTCTCGCTTGCCGCGAGGGTCCAAGCCATTGGTCGGCTCGTCCAACGCCAAAACGCGGGCGTCGCACGCCAAGACCCCGGCCAGGCACGCGCGACGCTTTTCGCCCTGACTGAGATGGTGAGGCTGACGCTCGTCGAAACCAGCCAAACCGACCTGCTCCAGCGCCCGGGCAACGCCAGCGGAAAGCTCCTGCCCCGCCAAGCCCAGCTGCTGCGGGCCAAAAGCGACATCCTCCCACACCGTCGGACAAAAAAGCTGATCGTCCGGATCCTGAAACAACAGCCCGACGCTCGCTCGCACATCTCGCAGGTGAGGCTCAGCTACCGGAGTTTCAAAAACATGAACCGCGGGAGTTTGCGATTGCGATTTTTTCGGCGCGTGCTCGGGCAACAGGCCATTGAGATGCAGCAGGAGCGTACTCTTGCCAGCTCCGTTCGGGCCTATCAAGCCGACGCGTTGACCCTTGCCGATCGAAAAACTGACGCGGCGCAGGGCTTGGTTGCCATCGCTGTAACGATAGCTCAAATTGCAAACTTCCACCGCGGTCATGTTCGCCAGCCTCTCGCGCACATCGCGTCGTAAATTCGTTCTGCCCGGCTTGACGTTCGCACGAACAAATGACCCACCACCGTCGCCCAGCGTCGCCAAACAAACCATCGGCTTTGCGAAAAAGTTCTGCTAGCCCGGGCGCGGTGCATTCGGCCTGCCTCTTCGAAAATCAGAAACAAATATCGGTACATCAACGCCAACGTGGTTACGATCAACGGCGGCACGCGAAGACGCCAAAGCGCACCGAGTATGTCGGAAAACCTGGTCGTCGCAGACAGCAAGACCATGCAAAAAAGACACAGCGTACTCCTGGTCAGCATGGAGAGAAAAATCCAAAAACCGTTAGGCTGAAAAAGCGAAAGCCCCGCTACGCACAAAACGAACGGCTCGACGAGAATCAGCCTTGCCAGCAAGTGTCCCAGCCCGACCCGCGAAACGAGCGCCACCGCCAGCAGCGCCCCAGCCCCAGCGGCGAAAGCGCCCCAGGCATCGCGAGGCAACAAGACCATCGCCACCACGAACAGAACCGCGACGATCAGCTTGGCCATCGGCGGGAAACTGTGGACGAAGCTCGCCCGGTGTTTGTACGGGCTTAGCAATACGCCGGCGAAAATACTACCGGTTTTGCCCACTGTTGTTCCTCTCGATGATGGGTTTCAACATCACAGCTCGGGCGAGAAGCCAAGCCAAACGCCACGACAACTCCCACGCACCCAGCCAGGCCTGTCGATATCACCGCCGAGCTAATATGCGGCGAGGCGTAATCCGCAAAGGGCCAACCCACAAGCGGCGCCTGGGCCAGATGTTCGATGCCCAATCGCTGGGCTACCTTTTCCAGCCCGTCAGGCCAGGGGCACGCGAAAGGCGCTACGAAAATCGCCAAGCCGAGCGACGCCAAAACCCCATAGCCCAGCAACTCGCGATACCCCGCGTGAGACACAGGCTTGTCGCCGTCGAGCAGAAGCTCCGGGCGAAGCTGGGCAACCACCGCCACGACCAGCGTCGTAATCAGAGCTTCGCCCAGGCCTATTATCATGTGCATCCACACCATCGCGGGCAAGGCTACGCCCCAGGCTGCCGAGCCTGACAAGGCAAGTTCGCCGGCGCATATCACCGAAGCTGCCACCGTCGAGCACCACGCGCCAAAGGCTGTGCCTATCAATATACCCCGCAAACCGCCGCCGGTGAGTTTACAAATTGCGCGATAAATCGCATAGCCAACGACCGGGGCGACCACAGCCATATTCAGGGCATTCGCGCCCAAGGCTGTTACCCCGCCATCGGCAAACATGAAACATTGCAACACCAGCACGCACGTCATCACCAGCACCGCTGCACTTGGCCCCAGCAGCACCGCTGCCAAAACGCCGCCGATGAGGTGGCCACTCGTGCCACCAGCTACGGGAAAGTTTATCATCTGAGCGGCAAATACAAACGCCGCAGCCAAGCCGATGAGCGGCACACGCCGGGCGGGAAAAGTCTTGCCAACTATTCGCAACGCAACACCAACGCTGGCCATAGCAACAGCACCGCTAGCGAGAACCGTCGGCGTGTTCAAAAAACCGTCTGGAATGTGCATGTTATACTCCTTGCCTGAAAACTACCTGGTTACGATTCAGCGAAACAACTTTGCTAAGGCAAAGAGTTTTACCACAGGCAAGAATGCGTGTAAAGAGAAATTATTACATTTTTTCATTCGGTAATAACAATGCCAGCCCAAAGCTACTTGCTTGTCCCGCAGGCTTATCTGGGCTAGTATGGTTGGCGTAACGAAACGAAGGAGCCTTGCTATGTCCAAACTCGTGCGATTAAGTCTGTCAATAGAACAACCTCTTTTCGAGCAGCTCGAAGCCCTCGTGGATAAGGGAGGCTATACGAACCGCTCAGAATTCGTTCGCAACCTCATCCGCAACAGACTGGTCGAGGAAGAGTGGGAAGGCGATGCCGAGGCGTTGGGGACGATATCGCTGCTGTTCGACCATCACGCCCGAGGCCTCGCCGCGAGGCTGACGCACAAACAACATCACTTCGCCGGCAAGGTCCTGGCAACGACGCATATCCATCTCGACGAACACCTCTGCTCGGAGATGATAATGGTCCAAGGCCAAGCTGAGGATATCAAACAACTAGCCGACCAACTCGACCGGGAAAAAGGTGTCCTGCACGCCAAGCTCGCGATAGGCTCAATCGGCAAGCGACTGTCATGA
>QNCB01000022.1 GCA_003644335.1 Planctomycetota bacterium
ATCAGCCACCTGGGCGACCGATGAGCTGAATGTATCCCCATGAATAATCGCGGTCAATCACAAAGATTCGGTTTTCTTATCCACACCACCCAAGGCCTGTAAAATCCAACGTTTGGAGCGAAAAAAAAACTTTCGTCCACAACTTATTCACAACTGCTCCGCGATAAGGTGGAAAACGCAGAATACCCCTGTTTTCCAGACTATCACGCGATGCGGCTAAGAAAAATGAGGAATCATGAAATCCGAATTTGGAATCAATGGGCGAATAGCGAATGTCCAATTTTCAAACACCCAAGCCCCATTGAATGACCAAGCACCAAATCCAAACGAGTCGACAAACCCAATGTGTCAGCCTCCCTCACTCCCCCCCCCTTGTGAGAAAGACAAAAAAAACCGTGGAATCTTCTTCTAAAAAATCCGTGGAGCCTTTATTGGGAATTGGAAATTGGTTCTTCAATGGGCATTGGGTATTTGGGCATTGGGGCTTCGTTGGTTGTCGTTTGCCCGACTACATTGCCAAAAAATTTCGCAGCAGGTCGAAGCCTGCTTCTGTCAGGAAACTTTCCGGGTGAAATTGCAGGCCTTCGGTTGGATTGATTTTTGAGCGGATGCCCATGAGCTCTTCCCGATCGACCGACCAGGCTGTCTGCTCGAACTCGTCGCTCAGACCCGTTGGGTCTACAATCAGGCTGTGATATCGCGTTGCGACGAACGGGTTGTCAAGCCCAGCCAGGAGGCCCTGGCCATCGTGGCGAATTTCGCTGACCTTGCCATGCATTAGTCTTGGTGCGCGGATAACCTTGCCGCCGAAGACTTGGCCGATGCACTGATGTCCCAGGCAGACGCCCATGATGGGGATTTGCCCGTGGAAATGGCGGATGAAATCGCAGCTAAGTCCAGCTTCGTTTGGCGTGCAAGGCCCGGGCGAAATAATAAGGTGCGTGGGTTTGTCCTCAGCTTCGACGGCCTCGGGCTGTTTCGCGTCGTTGCGATAGACGCGAATCTCCTGCCTGTCAACGTCAGTCAGCTCGCCGATACGCTGGACAAGGTTGTAGGTGAAACTATCGTAGTTGTCTATTATAACGATCATAGTCAGGCCAATTATTCTACCGCGACAACTTCGGTAACTTCGGGTACTTTTTCCTTGAGGTGCCGTTCGACGCCCATTTTCAAGGTCATTTGTGCGCCGGGACAGCCCTTGCACGCGCCTTGGAGCCTGACCGAAACGACGCCCGTGTCCTCAGCTACGCTCACCAGTTCGAGGTCTCCGCCGTCGGCTTGGAGCAGTGGCCTGATTTGTTCGATAACTTCTTTTACGCTAGCTTCCATTGATAATTCCTTTGCGGTTGGTGCAGTTCGCTCCCCAGCCCATTGGCTGGTCGAGTCATTATAGCGACATCAAAGCCTGCTGCGAAGTTTTTTCTCTATTTTTTCAGCATTTCCGCGGTCAGCCTGGCTTGATTGGCCTGGCGGATGCAGGTTAGCTTGCCGTCTTTCGTCGCGACGTAGATAGCTGGGGCGGAGCTATTTGTCGCGAACAGTTCGTATCGGCCCAGCGGTACTTTGTCGCTGGCCAGGCCGCCCTTGGCCTGGACGACCAGCATATCCCCAGCCTGGTCTTGCAGGTAAACTTTCCCGTCGATAACCGCCAGGATGGCTTGGCCTGTCGGGACGTTCCAGCGAATCTTGCCACTGGCCCGGTCGATGGCGGTAACTCCGCCGGGTCTGGACGATACGTAGATGGTGGACTTGCCCGCGAGAACCCCGCCAGCTGGTCGCCCTGGCGTTTGGACGGGCAGCCAGAGTTCCCTGCCTCCGTTGGCAGCCAGGGCATACGTCCGGCCGTCCTGCGAGGCGACATAGACCTGTCCGTCGTCCACCGCCATCGGCGCGGTAATCGGCGAGGCGAATTTTATTCCCCAGCGTCGCTTGCCATAGCCGTCCGCCCAGAGACATTGCAGTTGGCCATCGGTGGCACCGGCGAGGACTCTGCCGTCTTCGTCGCACTGGGTTGGAGCCAGGATTCTCGCCTCGATTTCATGCGACCAAACCTTCACCGCCGGCAGCAGGGCGATCGCGTGCAGTTGCTTGTCGCTCCCAGCTACATAGAACCGCTCGCCGTCGGTCACGCCGCGGTTGACAGCAAAAAAACTCTGGAACCGGATATCGCGGATTATCTCGCCGGTGGCCCGGTCGATAACCTTCATGCTCGATAGCGTGTTGATGAGCAGGGCGTCAAACTTCGGTAGCGAGGCCCGGCCGGGCGGGGTCTTTATATCTTCGACCGTGCCGACCTTCTTGGGCAGGTGCATGTCGTCGAAATGCGTCGGGGCAAAGACACGCTCAGCTTTGTATGTAACCACCGTCCGCCACTTCACCAGCCCGGTTTTGGCGTCTATCGCGATGAGCGTTTTTTGGTTGGTGAGGAAGTAGAGGTTCTCGTCCATCAGCCAGAGGTTCACTGCCCGCTCGCCGCTGGCCATGGCTATCTGACGCTCCCAGTAAACCTGCAGACCGGCCTGGCTCATAGCGGAAGGCTCCGCTGCGGGCTTGGCGGGGGAGACAGGCTTGTCCGCCTGGCAACCAGCCAGGGCGACGACCGTCAGCGCTGCTAAAAAAAGCAATGCACGCCGTGTGGATTCTATTAGTTTCGTTGTCATCAAATGGCTCCTAAAAAAAGTAATCAGTAATCAATAAAAACAAAAAAAGAAATTCACCGCAAAAGAACGCGTAGAACACAAAGACAAAAATTAGTCAGTAAAAGCAAAAACGGCAGAACACGAATGATACGAATAAAATTGGTTTTTATTCGTGCGATTCGTGTTCGTCTTTTGGCCGGTCGGGGTTCAGGTTTTCCAGCGTTATGAAGTCGCTCAGGTCGACCCCTGCCTGTGTCTCGAAACCCGAGAGGCGTTCGATTCTTTCCAGGTCGTCCTCTATTCGGTTGGCCAATTTGAACACGTAAGGCCCGCCGGCGAGCCTGGCCTGAAGGTCGTCGACCATCGCCTGCCAGGAACCCTGGTACAGCTCATGCTTCAGAACCACCAGCATCCGTTCCTTGCTGGTAAGTCTGTCGACAAATCGCTGCACATCAAATCCGGCTTCGTCCGGAGTACCTGTCACCTGGAGACCTTTGTGTTGGCATATCAAAATCAGCCTTGGGCTGAACCGTTGCTCTGTCTTTCGTGAGCCAATTGCAAAACTATTCTGTAATGCAGCACAGCCGCCCTCGGCTGTGTTTAACTTGTTATGTTTCCGGTGTTTTGCACACGACCTTCCCAGCCGAGGGCGGCTAGGCTACATTTTTGCAATTGTCTTTCATGTCCAGAGATTATAGGCCAGCGGAGCAATTTGCAACCGATTTGTCCCCAATCCGAAATCCGAAATTCCCAATCCGAAATATTTTCACACTCCCCCAGCCTTGCCTTGGCGGAGCGATGGGCTTAGAATCTCTCCGCTACTGAAAATACCATACCGGAGAAACCGTCCATGGCTGACAAGACCGACAAGAAAAAATTGTACAAAGACACGTTGAACCTGCCGAAGACCACCTTCGACATGCGGGCGAATCTGCTGCAGAAAGAGCCCGCCATTCAGGCTCGCTGGCGGGAAACGAAACTCTACGAGCAAATCCGCGAAGTGAGAAAAAGCTCGCCGCGGTTCGTGCTGCACGACGGGCCTCCCTATGCCAACGGCAATATCCATATGGGCACGACCCTCAACAAGGTGCTCAAGGACATCGTCGTCCGCACGAAAAATATGGCCAGGCTGGACTCGCCGTACATACCGGGCTGGGACTGCCACGGCCTGCCTATCGAAGCGAAGGTGATGGAGAAACTCGGAGCCAAAGCTGCTACGCTCGACGCACTGGTCATCCGCAAAATCTGCCGCGAGTATGCCGAGAAATTTGTCTCGATACAGAGCAGGCAGTTCCAAAGGCTGGGTGTGATGGGGCAGTTCGATAGGCCTTATATTACCATGGATTCTCAATATGAAGCTGACGCCCTGGAGGTTTTCGCCAGGCTCATCGGGCGCGGGCTGGTCTTCAAACAGCTAAAGCCCGTCCACTGGTCTATCGAAAATCGCACCGCCCTGGCTGACGCCGAGCTGGAACACCATGACATTACCGACACGAGTATTTTTGTAGCCTTCGAGGTTGTCGCGGGTAACTGCGACGGCGTAAAGGGCTGCCTTGAATCTGGCACGAAACTCTCGCTGCTCGTCTGGACGACCACCCCCTGGACCTTGCCCGCCAACCAGGCTGTGGCTGTGCATCCGCAGATGGATTATGTTTCCGTCCAGGCCCAGACCGCTGACGGGCCTCAGCGGTTCATCGTCGCCAAGGAACGGCTTGGAGCGGTGCTCGAAGCCATCGAAAAAAATAATCCCGACTTTATTGCATCCCACGAAATCGTCGCCGAGTTCAAAGGCCAAGCCCTGCTGGACTCGGAGATAAAATACAATCATCCGCTTACGCCTGGGCTGGTTTGCGGGGTTGTCGGAGCTGACTATGTTACGCTGGAAGACGGCACGGGGCTGGTGCATACCGCGCCGGGTCATGGCACGGACGACTATTATACAGGCTTGAAACACGGGCTGGAGATTTATTGTCCTGTCCAGGCTGACGGCACGTTCGACCAGACCGCGCCGGAGTTTATCCAGGGCATGAGCGTCTGGGACGCCAATCCGAAAATCGTCGCCCTGCTGAGCGAACGAGGCCAGGTCGTCGCAACCCAGGCTATCACGCATAGCTATCCGCACGACTGGCGGAGCAAAACGCCCACGATATTCCGCGCGACGGAACAATGGTTCATCGGCGTGGACAAGCCCCTCCAGGACGGCCAGGCTGACACGGGCAGCGGAAAAACGCTGCGACAGCTCGCCCAGGGTGCGTGCAACAAAGGCTTCGACGCTGGCGGGGTAGACTTTATCCCCGCATGGGGCCGAAACCGTATAGAAAGTATGCTCGCCAGCAGGCCCGACTGGTGTATTTCTCGCCAACGAGTCTGGGGTCTGCCGATACCCGCGTTTTACAACGAGCAAGGCCAGGCCCTCTGCACCGCCGCTTCCGTGCGGGCAGTGTCCAAAGTCTTCGCCGAGGCAGGCTCGGACGCGTGGTTCAGCCAATCGCCCGCTGAACTGCTCGCCGGCTACAACCCGGCTGACGACCCCGCCCTGGAAAAACCCGAAGATTTCGCCGTCGATAAACTCACGAAAGGTTTTGATATTTTCGATGTCTGGTTCGAGAGCGGCTCGAGTTGGTTTGCCGTCGCCCTGGCCCGAGGCCTGGCTGAGGAGGTGCCCGTCGATATGTATCTCGAAGGTTCCGACCAGCACCGAGGCTGGTTCCAACTCTCGCTCCTGCCAGCTTTGGGAGCGGCGGGCTGCGCGCCGTTTAAGACCGTGCTGACCCATGGGTTCGTCGTTACCGAGGCAGGCCACAAGATGAGCAAGTCGCTGGGCAATACAATCGAGCCGGGCGAGCAGCTCAAGAAACGCGGAGCTGATATCCTCAGGCTGTGGGTGGCGTCGCAAAATTACCAGGACGACATCCGCTGCTCCGAGGCCCTGATATCCCAGGCTGAGGACGCGTACCGGAAAATCCGCAACACGCTGCGGTACATGATGGGTTCGATTGCGGACTTCGACCCCGCCGGCGACGCAGCTGAGCCTGGGGCACATTCGATCGACCTATGGATGAAGCTCGAAACACACTTGTTGGTGCGCGACGTTCGCGACGCTTTCGACCGCTACGAGTTTCACCGCGCGACCAGGCTGATGTACGAGTTTTGCACCACCCAGGCCTCGAGCGTGTACCTCTCCGCGGTGAAGGATAGGCTGTATTGCGAAGCTCCAGACTCGCCCCGCCGCCGGGCCAGCCAGACGGTTATCCGCGAGGTGCTCCTTGCCCTGGTGAAGCTCCTGGCTCCGATATTACCGCACACTTGCGAGGAGGCATGGGAGCATATCCCCCATAAAAAACCCGAGGACGATTCGCGGTCGGTGCACCTGGCTTTGTTGCCGGAGGTTGACGAGCAGTTGCTTAGGCTGAGCGAGGATATTACGCCGGTGGCCTTCGATGATATCATGCCCGAGGGCGAGGTGCTTCAGCCCGGGCCGGGTTGGGTGTGGGAGCAGATAATGGACATTCGCAGCGAAGCTTTGGTGAAGCTCGAAGCCCTGAAAAACGCCGGCGTGAAAAATTCGCTCGACGCCGAGGTGGTTTTCAAGGTGCCCGCGGACAAGCCCGCTCTGGGTGCTTTCATCGAGCAGTATCTGCCCGAGCTGGAAGACATGCTATCGGTTGGCTACGCTCGCACAGAGCAAGGCCCAGCCCCGGACGGCAAGCTCGTGGATATCGAAGTCCTCGACGCGAGAGAGAAATATCCAAGCTGTCAACGCAGCTGGAAGCGCAGGCCTGACGTCGGCAGCGACCAGGATTATCCGGACCTCTCGGCCCGCGACGCCGCGGTGATGCGACAACTAAACAGCTAGAAATTATGTAGTACAGTCGCCCCCGGCTGTGCTACATGGCTTGCCATAAGAAAGACGCGAATATGACAGACAAATATTATGTAACGACGCCGATTTATTATGTCAACGATGTGCCGCATATCGGGCATTCGTATACGACGGTCGCAGCGGATGTTTTGGCGAGGTTCTTCCGCTCTGCCGGGCGGGATGTGATGTTTCTGACCGGCACGGACGAGCACGGGATTAAGATCGTCAAGTCCGCGACGGAGAAGGACATGTCCCCGCAAGAGCTGGCTGACTCGGTCGTGGTCGGGTTCCGCGACCTGTGGGAAAAACTCAACATCAGCAACGACGACTTTATCCGCACGACCGAGCCTCGCCATGAAAAACGAGTGCAGAAAATTATCCAGACCCTGGTCGACAAGGACGAGATATATCTCGGCAGCTACGAGGGCTGGTACGACGAAGGCCAGGAGGAATATGTTACCGAGTCCGCTGCCCGGCAGAACGACTACCTCAGCGAGATAAACCAAAAACCGCTCGTGCGATACAGCGAGGAAAACTGGTTCTTCCGGCTAAAAAAATGGGCACCGAAACTCATCGAATATATCGAAGCCAACGAAGGTTTCATCAAGCCCAAAGCCCGGCGAAACGAAGTCCTCAGCAAGCTGAAAATGGGCTTGGAATCTGGCGAGTTGGGCGACCTGTGCATATCTCGCAGCAAGGAAAAACTGCCCTGGGGCGTCGAGATGCCAAACGACCCGGGCCATGTCGTCTATGTGTGGGTCGACGCGCTTAGCAATTATTACAACGCTCTGGGCTTGCCGGAAATCGGCGATGAATTCGACGGGGCAGGCCGGCGATATTGGCCCGCTGATGTGCATCTTATCGGCAAGGATATTTTGTGGTTTCACGCGGTATATTGGCCTTGCGTGCTGATGGCTTTGGATGTGCCGCTGCCAAAGTGCGTCTTCGCGCACGGGTGGTGGACCAGCGAAGGCCAAAAGATGTCCAAGAGCCTGGGCAACTTTATCAGCAGGGAAAAGGTAGCGGAAATTTGCGATGAATACTCGCGCGGAGCCTTCCGCTACTATCTGCTCCGAGCGGTGGTTTTCGGAGCGGACGGCGACTTCAGCATGGAGATGTTCAAGCAGACCTATAATGTAGACCTGGCCAATGGCGCAGGCAACCTGCTGAGCAGAACCCTCAAGATGATAAGCAAATATTTCGACGGCATCCTCCCCGAAGCTACCGCGGAACTGCCCGAGGCAAAGGAACTGCTAGTTGCAGCCGATGCCCTGCGGGAAAACTCGCAAGGCTGGATGACCAACTGCCAGTTCCACCGGTATATCGACGCCATTGTTCACCTGGTCGATGCGACTAATCGGTTCATCGAGGAGACCGCGCCGTTCAAGCTGGCCAAGGACGAATCGCAACGGGCCAGGCTGGGGAGCATAATGTACACCTGCGCCGAAGCGGTTCGGCTGGTGTTGCTATACCTCGAGCCGATCCTGCCGGAGGAGGCTTCGACAGGCCTGGCCTTGCTGGGCTACGACAGGGCAGACAAGCCTTTGGACCAGGCGGGCAAGTGGGGAGGCCTGGCCTGCGGAACCCAAACCCAAACCGCCGACCCCCTGTTCCCACGAAAAGCATAGCGCGCGTAGCTTGGGCGTCTTGCCCATGTTTTTTTCTTTTTCTTTGTCATTCCCGCGAAGCTTGTCCTCGACCCGATCGGGGAGCTGGAATCCAGGGTTTTTTGAACACCAATGGCGATGCCCCATCATTCCGCACGCGTTTTTTACTGTACTGTATGTTCTTTTACTACAAAGCGTTATGTGTATTGCGTCAATCGAGATGTCGCCGTCGAAACCCCCTGGGCGTCGGCTCGATTTTGCTTATTTATCCCGCAGAAAAAAATATTAAATTCTGGCTTGATTCGCTTGCATTTTATTTTCTCTAGCCTATAATGTCGTAGGTGGAGAGTTGGGAGTTACTGCTTGTTACAATCTCCGCTTGGCTGTCCTGCTTTGGGTGTTTCTGGATGGCGGATAAAAACTTGATAATATTTTCGAATCGGTTCCCCCCCGGCCGGTTCGAAGCTAGGCTGAGCCTGTCGTCCCCCCCCACGGCAGGCTCGCCATTTTTTTGCGCGCACATTGACTGGTTACTGGTTGATTGGGGAAAAGATTACAAATGATCGGGTGTCGTAGTTGCGGTCTGCAACCACGATTGGCGATAGCATGGTTGGTCCTGGAGACAGCCCGATGCCGGGGAATTTGTTTTGCGAACCTTCGGTTTCGGATTGTTTCGCAAACGAGATCGAATCCGAAATCCCCGATCCGAAATCCGAAATTGCTTTAATAGCCTACTGGTTCGAGGTCGGCGATGGCTACTTGCATCTCCAGTGCGCCGCGGAGCACGATGGCTCGGTCTTTGGACTGGTCTATGCGGACCAGCGTCGCGGCTGTGTTGAAAGGTATGACGAAAACCTTTTGGCCCGGCTCGGTCGCCAGCAGGGCTTGGCGTTTTTTCTTCGCAGTCTTGCCTTGGGCCTGGCCCCGACGGATGGGTTTGTCCTTGGCGGTGCGTTTGGTTTTAGGCGGGCGAGATTTTCCGCTGTGGGATTCCTGCTCTGCCCCCTGAGCGAATGGCCCGTCTTGCGGGAACAGATCCTGGAGCGAAAGTTGTTTGACCTGGCCTGCTGGTAGTTCCACCGTCGCCCGCAAGCCTGGCAGGTCTACCTTGGTTAGTTTGGCGCGGCCTGGGGCGGCGTTGACGGGGATTTCCTCGCCGATTTTCATGCGTGCAATCTGCCCCAGCCAACGGTCGAAACGCTTGGCTTGTTCTTTTTGCTGGCGTTCCAGTTTGGCAGCGGACTCCAGCTTTTCCTTGACCTGGGCGAGTTGCCTGGCCAGTTGCTGCGATTGAGTTTCCGCCTTCTTGCGATACCGCGTCAGCTCCTGTCGGACGCTCTGTTGGCCCAGGTCTGGCATGAGATCGGCTAGGGGAATTTCCATCTGCACGTTGCCGGCGTTGACCACCGCCATCTGTTTGTGTAGTTCCAGCCTGGCCAGGGTGGCGACCCGTCCGGTAGCGGGGACGAAAATTTCATCGCCCGGTTTCATCTCGGTCAGCCTGGCCAACCAGGTCGCCAGCTCGCCCTTTAGCTGGGCAAAGTCGTCCATTTTGGTTTGGAGTTGCTCAGCCTGGGTCGTCGCTCGCAGCTGGGCAGAAGCTGCAGCCAAGCGCGCTTCCTCAGCGTCCCGGCGGGCAGAGCCTGTCTTCCGTAGCGCCCGGCGGAGTTGCCCGCCTCGCTGGCCTAGGTGTTTC
>QNCB01000023.1 GCA_003644335.1 Planctomycetota bacterium
ATTAGTTAACTGGTAAAAGATTACAAAACAAATACGCCAAAGCTCTCTGTCCAGATAAGACCTGGAAAACAAGGGTTTTCGACGCTGTAAAGGTTTGTGTAATTCTTTACTAATCAACTAGTTAACCAATCAACCAGCCTATCGGGTGCGGTAGACGCTTGACGGGTCTATCCCCAGTTTTTCCATAGCCTGAGTTATCTCGCTGTAGAACCGCCTGCCATCTACATAATACCCCGCCGTTGGTTTGATGTCGGCTACATGCTCAGCCCAGAACCGGTTGAAACATTCCATGCACAGCTCGCGGAGGTACTTGCTGAGCATCGACGCCAAAGCGACCGGCAGGGATTTGTCCTCCGCTCCGACGCGAAAGGCTATTTCGATGCGACGCGGGCCTGCGATGATGCGATACGCGCTGAGCAGGTCGCATTCTTCCACGATTTTCAGATCGCAGCCTGGGAATAGCCTTTGAAGCTGAGGCCTGTACCGCACGCGTCCGCCCTGGCGGTCGACTGTTATGCGGATGTGCTCGCCGGGCCAGGCCTGGCAGAGGCGCATCAGCGATCGGCTGGTGATGTCCAGGGTTGCGGTGGATTTGTTGTTCGTTGCAACGATGAGTTTGTTGAACTCGCTGACGAAGACAGGCTCTGCCCGCATCGACAGCAGCGACAGGCCCGCGGGTTTCATCGCCACCCGCAGAGCGTTGGCTGTCAGCTCGATGTCCGTAGCACTAGCCTGGCTGGGCAGGGGCAAGTCGCAGGAATCATACCACGGATAACTATTGGCCTGGCGCCTCGCGCCGGGGGCAACGGCGTCCAGCAACTCCCCCAGCGAACGCGGCAATGTAGCACAGCCGCCTCCGGCTGTGGTTTTTTGTAGCACAGTCGCCCCCGGCTGTGGTTTTTGTGGCTGAGGTTTTTTTGTAGCTGTATTTGTGTTCGTTGCAGGAGAATTTTTTTCACAGCCGGGGGCGACTGCGCTACGTGTTGCCGCACATAACAACATCGTCAGCACGCCTCGCTCCAGCGGAACCAAGCCATCGGCTTTCTTGCGATTGAAAAGTTTCTTGCTGTCCCCCACGACGATCGACCCGCTCCGCCGAGCCTGGGATTTCTTGCGGGTAACGCAGCCTGTCAAAATAGGCCAAAGGTTAGGCCCGCCCACCTCCCCGCCAGCTCCGCCCTGGCTCAGGCGAAACGATGCAGCTGAGACCACCAAAGGTCCAAGCACAGGCCCCAAACCAGCTTCGTCTATTCCCGCAAGAATCATTTTAGATTTTATCCGCCCCCCTGTTTCCGCCACCCACAAAATTCACCATGAAGCACATGAAGAGCATAAATTTGCATTCTCTTTCGCGTATTTCGTAGTTTTACTTTCACAGCCATCCCATAACAGGATGGCTTGACAGATCCGTAGGAGCGATATCTTTGTAGTAAAATACGGTATGAATTTTTAGCTCCTACGGAGCTAAAGCAAAAAAAACGTGAACGGTTACGAAGTTAAAAACAAAATTAGTGTCATTCGTGTTCCGCTGTTTTTGTTTTTACTGATAACTGACAGCTGATAACTTTTTTACATTTGCTCGATGGTTTCGATGCCTAGCAATGCTAGGCTTTGCTTTATTGTCCGGGCGGTCAGGTCGCACAGGGCGAGTCTGCCCTGGCGAGTGTCGCCCTGGGCTTTGAGGACTGGGCAGTTTTCGTAAAAACTCATAAACGCCCCAGCCAGGTCGAACAGATACGCACATAATATATTAGGCCCAGATGTTTCCGCCACCGCGTCAAGAGTTTCGGGGAACTGCACCAGCCGAATGGCCAAGGCCCGCTCAGCCTGGTGGCCCAGATGAACCTTCGCGCCCGCAAAATCCGTCGAATCGCCAGCTTCGCCCTTGCGGAAAATGCTGCGGATGCGAGCGTAAGCGTACTGCATATACGGAGCGGTATTGCCCTCGAGGGAGAGCATCTTGCCCCAGGAGAAAACGTAATCGCTCGTGCGGTTCTGAGCCAGGTCTGCGTACTTCAGCGCGCCGGTGCCGACGACGCGAGCGATTTCCTCGACGCGCTGCGGGGGCAGTTGCGGATTTTTCTCTCGCACAAGGGCCTCCGCCCGCTGTTGTGCCTGGGCTAGCAGGTCCATCAGCTTGACTGTCCCGCCGGTGCGGGTTTTGAAAGGCCTGCCGTCGTCGCCGAGCATCATGCCAAAAGGCACATGCTCCAGCTGAATATTTTCCGGCACAAACCCAGCCCGGCGGGCGATGAGAAAAACCTGGGCGAAGTGCTGGGCCTGTCTGCTGTCGGTAACATAGATAATTCGATTGGCTCCCAGTTCGCCGCTGCGATATCGCAGAGCAGCGAGGTCTGTCGTGGCGTAGAGGTACCCGCCATCGGACTTGCGGACGATGACAAAGGCCCGCTCGTCGTCCTTGTTGCGGAACTCGTCAAGGAACACGCCCGCAGCTCCGTCGGACTTGTCCAACAGCCCGGCAGCTTGCAAATCCTCGACGACCCCGGGCAGGGAATCGTTGTAAAAACTCTCGCCGCGAACGTCGTCGCCGGTCAGCCCAACGCCGAGTTTCTCGTAGACTTCTTCGCAGTGTCCCAGCGAGGCCGCCAGGAAAGCACGCCAATTTTCCAGGCAGTCCTTGTCGCCAGCCTGGAGAGCTACGACCGTTTGGCGGGCGGCGTTGGCGAAGTCTTCGTCCTGGTCGAACCGTTGCTTGGCCTGGCGGTAGAAATCTTCGAGGTCAGCCAAGCTCTCGCCCGAGCCGTTGGTTTCCCGCATATAGGCTAGGAGCATTCCGAACTGCGTGCCCCAGTCGCCGACGTGGTTTTGGCGGATGACGCGATGGCCTTGGTACTCCAACACGCGAGCCAGGGCGTCGCCGATAATTGTACTCCGCAGATGGCCTACGTGCATTTCCTTAGCCAGGTTCGGGCCTGAATAATCGACCACGACGGTTTGGGGCTGGGCGGGTTTGTCCAGGCCTAGCTTTTCGTCAGCCGCGTTGCGGGCCAGTTGCCCAGCGAGCCAATCGTCCTTCAGGAAAATGTTGAGGAACCCAGGCCCCGCCAGCTCGACCTTCTGGGCCAGGTCGGTCAGGTCGAGATTTTCGAGGACTTTTTCAGCGAATTGTCGGGGGTTGGTTTTTAGTTGCTTAGCCCTAGCCATGCAGCCATTGGCCTGGTAGTCGCCAAACTGAGGCTTGCCCGAGCGGGCAACTATCGCCGGCGAGTCGCCATCCCCGCCCGCCGCTGCGATAGCCAAGCTGATGCGCGACTCCAATTCCCTGCGTAAGTTCATTTTTTAATCCAGTTAACCAATCAACCATTCCAGTCTATCCGCGGGGCTTCGCCCCAGATAAGTTCCAGGTCGTAGTGTTTGCGGAGGTCCTGGTTGAACAGGTGCACGACGACGTCCACGAAATCCAGCACGACCCAGTCGCCTACGCCCAGGCCTGCTGACTTCCAGACCTTGTTGTCCAGCTCCTTGCCGAGCGACTGAAGTTCATCAGCCAGGGCGGCTATTTGTCTGCTGCTCGTGCCCGTGCCAATCACGAAAAAATTCGTAATCGGGCTGACGCCTCGCAAGTCCAGCACGAGAATATCCTCAGCGTTACGCTCCTGGGCGAGCTTCGCAAAACGCACCGCGAGGGCTTGCGAATCTGCGCCCACAGCCGAGGGCGACTGTGCTGCATTTTTACAGCCCGGGGCGGTTGTGCTGTGCGCTGTGTTTTTCGTTTTTGCCATATCAGTCCAGGCCAATCCACTGGCTTATCATCGGTGCGAACTTCACGATAAGTCCCGCGAAAACGATCGAGACCATGCTCATGAGTTTGATAAGGATATTCAGGCTCGGGCCTGATGTGTCCTTGAAGGGGTCGCCGATGGTATCGCCGACGACAGCTGCCTTGTGGGCGTCGGAGCCTTTGCCGCCATGGGCGCCGGTTTCGATATATTTCTTGGCGTTGTCCCACGCTCCGCCAGCGTTGGCCATGAAAATAGCCATCGCAAAGCCACAGGCCAACCCGCCAGCCAGCAAGCCCAGCACGCCAGCGACATCCAACAGCAAGCCAACCGCAATGGGCACAATTAACGCCAGCAGCGAGGGGACGATCATGGCCTTTTGCGCCCCAGCTGTGGAAATATCCACGCACCTGGCATAGTCAGGCTGCCCCGTGCCCTCGATAATTCCCGGTATCTCCTTGAACTGCCTGCGAACCTCTCGCACCATCACCATCGCAGCCCTGCCCACCGCCTTCATGGTCATCGCGCTGAACAGGAACACCAGCAACACGCCGGCGAAAATGCCGCAGAGAACTTTCGGGTTCATCAGGTTCACGCCGTAAAAATCCATGTACTGTCGCAGCGAAGCCTTGCTCGCCAGGACGCCGGAGCAGGTAACGCCCTTGCCGTCGCTGTCCAGAAAGGCCAACTCGCTGATATTCTCAGCATCAGGCTCAGCTCGCACAGCACTAGCCAACTTGCCGACCTCCAGCTTGACGCCCTTGGGCGATGCGAGCATGAGGAAAGTGTCATGCGATTTCTCGCCCTTGCCCGGCGCGGTTTTGACAGCTATCTTGTTAGCTCCGAGGTAGTGGTGCGTGCCGACGAACTTGTCCTCCTCGCCGTAGGTCTGGACGATGGCGGTATTGCCCTCTCGAACCAGGCCGATGCGAACCTCCTCTACATAGGCAGCCAGCAGGGCCAGGGCGGTCAGAGCAGCTGAGCCAATGGCAAATCCCTTGCCCACCGCAGCGGTGGTATTGCCCAGCGAGTCCAGGGCGTCGGTTCGTTGGCGAACCTCAGGAGCCTGGCCTGTCATCTCGGCGTTGCCGCCTGCATTGTCCGCGATAGGCCCGTATGCGTCGGTCGCCAGGGTAATGCCCAGCGTTGCGAGCATACCCACCGCAGCGATGCCCACGCCGTATAGGCCCAGGAGCATGTTGTCGCTGCCGCCTGCCAATGTGTAAGCCAGGATGATAGCGACGATGACCGTCAACAGCGGAGCCCATGTGGACTTCATGCCCTCAGCCAGGCCTGATATAATAACCGTAGCTGGGCCTGTCTCGGCGTTTTCCGCGATTTCTTTGGTAGGCCTGAAGTCGTAGCTGGTGAAATACTCGGTCGAATAGCCTATAACCAGGCCTGATATCATGCCCACAGCTATCGCGCCGAAAACGCCTAGAGCGTTGATGCCCGGAACCGGGCCCAGCAGATAATTGCAGACGAAATACGCAGCGACAAGAACCAACACGCTCGAACCCCACACGCCAGAGGACAAAGCTCGCATGAGCTGCTTCATCGAAGCGCCCTCTTTACAGCGGACGAGGTAAATGCCGACGATGGACAGTAAAATGCCGACCCCAGCGAGCACCATCGGTGCAGCCAGGAGGTTAATGGCGAACTCGCCTGCGCCCATTGCCACCGCAGCGGAAACGCCCAAGGCTGCTGTTGCCAATATCGAGCCACAATAGCTTTCGTACAGGTCAGCTCCCATCCCAGCCACATCGCCAACATTGTCGCCAACGTTGTCCGCGATGGTTGCGGGGTTTCGCGGGTCGTCCTCTGGAATGCCCGCTTCGACCTTGCCCACCAGGTCAGCTCCGACGTCGGCAGCCTTGGTGTAAATTCCGCCACCGACACGGGCAAAGAGTGCTTGAGAACTTGCACCCATGCCGAATGTCAGCATCACGACGGTTATCTCGACCAGGCCCATATCGGTGAACAGCCGCAAGCCGATGAACCAGGCACATATGTCCAACAACCCGAACCCGACAACGACCATGCCCATGACAGCCCCAGCCCGGAAGGCTATCTGCAAGCCTCGGTTCAGGCCATCTTTGGCGCCCTGGGTGGTGCGGTTGGACGCCATCGTGGCAGTCTTCATGCCCAGGTATCCACACAGGCCGGAGAAGAACCCGCCAGTGAGAAACGCGACGAAAACGATCCGATGCTGGACATGAAAAACCCAGCCCATGACGAACAGCAAGGCTGAGACGATTGCGAAGAAGACAGCTACGACTTTGTATTGTCGTTTGAGATACGCCATCGCACCGGCTGTAACGTAGCCTGCGATTTCCCGCATTTTCGCGTCGCCGGGGTTGGCAGCTTTTACCTGACGGAAAAAAATCACCGCGAATATCAGGGCTATCACAGCTGACACCGGCGCGAGGTACCATATCATCGGGAGGTCAGCCAAGGGCGAAGGCTCAGCGACGATGGCCTGGGCAGCATCAGCTACCGGAGCTACAACTTCGACCGCCGCTGCGTCAGCCTGGTCCAAGGCCGGGGCTTGCTGGGCCAAAGATACGCCCGGAGCAGCCAGGACAAACAGGCCCGCCAAAGCTGAGATGACAACCAGGTTCGATACGGTGCGTTTCTGTCGAGTGTTCACAATCATGCTCCTTGTGTTAGTGAAAGTTGCGGGTAGACCGATACTGAATGGGTTGTCATTAAACGTGTAGCACAACCGCCCTTGGCTGTGCTATTCGTGGCTTGGGCATCTTGCCCAAGTGTTTTTTGTTTTTGCCATGCAACAAGTTGCATGACCTATGTTTTCCCAGCCGGGGGCATACGGGGAGACCGGCTAGGCCCAGGCTACAGGCCAAGTCGCTAAACAACCCCAGCCACTGCTCGCTTGGCGCTCTTGCGTCTCCGTCTGCGTCGCTGTTCAGAGGGTTTTTCGTAATAGCTTTTTCGCTTTACGTCCTTAATCAGGCCTTCCTTCTCGCACATCTTCTTAAACCGCTTGAGCATCTGCTCAATCGACTCGCCGCCTCTTGACTTGATTTTGATCATGCCGTAACCGTATTTCCTTTCAAGTTTCCTAATCCGCCTGCCGTCCCGGCGCGGGGATGGGCCATTATCGTAAACAAAAAATCCAGGTTGAACCATCATATTTATTTGCCACGCCGAATCAAGTACTTTAAGATGTTTTCTGAAAAATTTTGACAGCCGCTCATGGCTACACCAAAATTCACCATGAAGCACATGAAGAGCATGAAGTTCTTTTTTTTGTTTTCTTTGTCATTCCCGCGAAGCTTGTCCTCGGCCCGACCGGGGAGCGGCATCTTTGTGTTGGCTTTGGGACCAATTTAAGATATCGCTCCTACGGAGCTAAAAAAATTCGTGTTATTCGCTTTTTATTCGTGTAATTCGTGTTACGTTGTTTTTGCTTTTACTAACATCTGATTACTGACAGCTTTTTTAAATCTTCAAGTCCTTCATGAGCTTCATGGTGCAATCGGTTTTTTGTGCGACAGGCTAACCTTTTATGTAGAAGGGGTTCTTGTTAAGATACAACTTCGTGCTCTTCATGTTCCACATGGCGAGTACGCATTGTTCGTGTTTGGCTGAGGAAGTTAATGGAAAGGAGCATTTGCGATGATTTGTCGAAGAATCGTTTTGCTAGCGGTGGTGGGGTTAGTTTGCTTGGCTGGGCCGGGCTGGGGGCAGGGGATCGCCAACAAAACCCGCGACAGGTGGTTGACCGTAACAGGCCAGGCTGCGGGGACTACGCTAAAGGCCAGGGATCAGGCCGAGGCCAAGGCCCTCCGCAAAGCTGTCGAGCAAGGCTGCGGCGTGTTTATCAAAGCCCAGTCCAAAACCAAAAACTTTCGGGGCATCTACGACAAGGTCTTTGCCGATGCGGTGGGCTATGTGAAGGAGCACTCGATTGTCAAAGCCTGGATAGCTGACGGCGTGTACAACGTAACGGTGCGGGCACTGGTCTCGACCCAACGGTTCGAGCGGGACTGGTCAGCTATCGCGCACACCTACCACCAGGAAAACAACCCCCGGGTCATCATCGCTATCGCCGAGACTACATATACGATGGTCAACGATCTGGAAGAGCAGGAGACACGCGCATCCGTTCGCGCGGTCGATGTAGCTGCCACCAGCGACCGCCAGGCCTCGGCTGTGGAGGGAGGCACAGCGGTCGCCCAGCAGAGCAACACCGCTGTCTCCGGCAGGTTCCGCAGGCGGGGCACACAGGCCAGGCCCAGGCGATGGGCGACCATGACCCAGGCCCAGCGGGCAGATTGGCTTCGCGCAGCGGAGGCCAGGGAGCGGTCTGCCGCCCGCGTAACCGGCAGCGACACCCGGGCTACCAGCGACAGTTACAAAATCTGGCGGCGGGTCGCCAGCAGTTTGAAAGAGGGAGGCCAGGTGCAAACGAGCATCGAAGATTTCTTCATCAGCCGAGATATTAAGCTGGTGGATCGCGGCACGGCAACGCAGGTCAACAAGCGGGATATTATGCTCGCTGCAGCCAAGGACGACACAGCCCAGGTCGCAGCCCTGGGCGCGAGGTTCAAAGCCGATGTGGTTATCATAGGTTCCGCAGCTGCGAAGTACGCGAGGGAAATTCAGCTCGGCAATGCCACGATGTACCGGTACACCGCCAAGCTCGTCGTCCGCGCGATACGGACGGACTCGGCCCAGTTGCTGGCCTCGAAGACCTTCACCGCTACCGCCAACTCCACCAGCAAGACCGGTGGCGAGGACAAAGCCCTGGCCAAGCTCGCCGCCCAGGCCAGCCCGAAACTCCTGGCTGCTGTCGTCGAGGCCTGGCGAAAACAGGTCAATGTTACCCGCGACATCCGCTTGCAAATTTCGGGCATGACCTATCGAGACTGGAAAAAGTTCCGTACCCAGGCCGGCGAGCTGCGCGGCGTAAAAGCCCTGCGAATGCGCGAGATAACCGAATCTGTCGCCAACATAGACGTGGACTACGAATTCTCCACCGACAACCTGGCGGAAAGCCTGGAGAACCTCAAAGATATCCAGCTGGAAGTGGTAGAGTTCAACCCCAACCGCCTGAAGCTAAAAATGATAAAGTAGGCTGATGGGTTGGTGGATTGGTTGATTGCTTGACCGGCCGGGCACTCCCCTTGTCATTCCCACGCAGGTGGGAATCCATTTTTGCTTCACCCCCGTAGGAGCAACATCTTTGTTTTTGTTTCACAGTCATCCCATAACACGATGGCTTGACAGCTCTGTAGGAGCGATATCTTTGTAGTAAAAGGCGGTATGAATTTTTAGCTCCGTAGAAGCGGTATCTTTGTGTTGGTTTTTGGAGCAATTTAAGATGCCGCTTCTACGGAGCTGAAAAAATGCGGGTTGACGTTCTGACGACCCAGCCGCAGCCCTGTATGTTTATTGGTTAAAATGTGACTAACAACCGAATTTCTGCCGTCTATGGGATAGCTGTGTTTTTGTTTTGAACATTTGAATTTTGACGATATTTGATTTTTTTCCTGTTATTGAAAAATTATTGGTTTTTTAGTGGATTTGAAACGTACGATTCAATGACGGGTTCCGGATCCCAAGTGGAGCTTCAAAAGCCCCCGGGGATGACATGTTCGGCCCCGCCCGGCCCGCAGGCTGGTGGTGCTTGCAGTAAAATTTGTTCCCGGTTGGCCGAGGGAAAAACGGAAGGAACGGCGGTGGCCAAATCTGGCCGTCGCCGTTTTTTTACGTGTAGCACAAATGCCATCGGCTGTGGTTTTTCCGTGCTTTTCGTAGCGTGGACGTCCCGTCTATGCTACGGAGTGGCGGAGTGGCACAGAAACTGAAAAAATTCATCTTTGCGTTCTATGCGTTCTTTCGCGGTAAATCTTTTCTGCTTTTACTGACGACCGCAGGTTTGTGACCACCGGCCTCTTGTTATTTTGTGGGGTTTGGGCTATCGTTGCCCCTGGTAATTTTTGATGACACTCGGCGGTATTTGTATAAGCATGGAACAACTCAATCTCATAGCGACC